>JAQSXP010000073.1 GCA_029256605.1 Devosia sp.
CCGCCGGCCGCCAAGATTGCCACGGCCATCATCGCGGCCTTCAAGGCGGGGCAGTTCGCCGAAGCGGCGCGGCTGCAGCGGCTATTCAGTGTGTTCCCCCATAAGTGGATGGCCAATGGGCTTGCCGCCGTGATGAAGGCGGCGCTCAACGAGCTGGGCGTGCCCGCCGGCGAGCCCTATCCGCCCTACAAGCCCCTGGGCGAAGCCGACCTGGCCGGCTTGCGGGACTATCTTGCCACCACCGATCTTGCAACCAAAGAGGCACCCCGCCATGCTGACCATTAACCGCCTTTCGCTGGCCGATGCGCGCGTTCTCATCGAGGGCGCGACGGAGAAATCGCTCGCCATGGGCATTCCCATGTGCATGGCGGTCTGCGACGAGGCGGGGCACCTCATCCATTTCGAGCGCATGGACGGGGGCAAGATCTCGAGCATCTCGATTGCCGTGGACAAGGCCTTTACCGGCGCCGTGGCGCGCAAGGGCACCCATGTCTACAACCAACTGTGCCAGCCAGGCCAGCCGACCTTTGGCATCCACATCACCAATGGCGGCCATTTCAGCGTCATCGGAGGCGGCCTGCCCATCACCGTCAATGGCGAAGTGGTAGGGGGCGTCGGCATCAGCTCGGGCACCGCGATTGAGGACCTGGAAGTGGCGGAAGCCGCGCTCGCCTATTTCTACAGCAAGACGGGGTATTCGGCATGAGCGTGATCGGCCCATCGATCCTTTTGTCTGAAATGCGCCCGGCGCCCGAATGGGAAGAGCGCTTCAACACCTGGTATGACACCGAGCATACTCCGGTGCGCATGGCCATCGAGGGCTTTACCGGCGCGCAGCGCTACCGCGCCGTGGACGACGAGAATTACCTCGTGATCTATGACATGAGCTCGCTCGATGTGCTCAAGACTCCTGCCTATGACAAGGTCAAGAACGAGCCTTCAGACGAAACGCGCTGGATGCTGGCCAATGTCAGCCACTTCACCCGCTATCTCGGCAGCGAAATCGCGCGCGAAGGGCGGGTGGACGCGAGCACTTTGACGGCCCCGATGATCCTTGTGGCGCAGTTCAATGTGCCCGAAGCGATGCAGGCCGAATTCGACAGCTGGATGGCCGAGGATCATGTGCCCACCCTGCTCAAGGGCGAGCACTGGCTGGGCGTCAGGCGCTTTGCCATGAGCGTGGGCGAGCCCGTGCCCTATAACCGGATCGCGGTGCATTACCTCGCAGGCCCCGAGGCGCTGCTCTCACCCGAGCGCGCCGAGGCGCGGGCCAGCGCCTGGCGCGAGCGGCTCACCCAGCATGATTGGTTCAACCAGGGTCATGCCAAGCCTTTCCGTCGCCACGGCGAGCGGTTCTGACGGCACGGGCCTGCGGGGATCACAAACGGCAGCATAGCCGTGCTCGCAGTGCACAAGATTTTTCGACCCGAGAGGAGCGGGTCTGTCGAGCAGATTTCTCCCGGAGGCGGGGAGAAAGGGGGTGCCATTCTCAAAAGCCATTGGATCAAAGTTTGATACTCAAAAGCTATCAAACGCGCGTTCTTGGGTATTTTACCTCGAGGCTCAATTGCCGCTCCTAAGCACATGAAGGCCAAATTTCCCGCGAGGGAGGAGACAGGAATGAACAAAAGACGCTTTGTTTTTGCTAGCCTGGTTGCCGCACTGGCGCTGAGCGTGGCCGCTGCACCGGCTCACGCCCAGGAGTATCCCACCAAGGCAATCCGGATCGTCGTGCCCTATGCCGCAGGCGGGATTTCCGACCTTGTCGGGCGCATCGTGGGCGACAAGCTCACGGGCTATTGGGGCCAGCAGGTGATCGTCGACAACCGCCCGGGCGCGGGCGGGATGGTGGGGCTTGAAACCATGGTGCGCGAAGCCGATGCCGGCTACACCGTGGTGATGGGCACGTCGAGCGAAGTGACGATCAACCCCATCTTTGATCCCGACAACGCGATCAACGCCGCCGCCAAGACCATCGCCATCGTCACCTCAAGCCCAATGGTGCTGGTCGCCAATCCCGATGCGGGCTTTACCGACTGGACGGGGTTCCTCGAAGCGGCCAAGGCCGCCGCCGATCCGCTGGCCTTCTCGTCCGCCGGCAATGGCACGATCACCCACATCACCGGGGAAGCGGTGGCGCTGGCGGCGGGCGTGCCACTGCTCCACATTCCCTATAACGGGGGGGCACCTGCGACCATGGGCGTGGTTTCGGGCGAAGTGCCGCTCAACCTTGCCACCATGTCCACTGCCTTGCCCCATATCCAGGAAGGCACGGTGATCCCGATCGCCGTGACCTCGGCGCAGCGCTTTGCGGGCCTGCCCGATGTGCCCACGGTCGCCGAGCTGGCCGGGGACGCCAATTTCGATTTCTCGATCTTTGTGCATCTAACCGTTCCGGCCGATACCGACCAGGCTATCGTCGACAAGCTCAATGCGGGCGTGGTGCAAGCCCTGGCGGAGCCCGATGTGCAGCAGCGGCTAGCGGATCTCGCCAATACTGAGGTTGGCCTTTATGGCGCCGATGCGCAGGCGCGGGTCGAGGCGGATATGAAGCGTGCGGCCGCGGTCGTGCAGGCTGCACAAATCGTGCTCGAATAATGCCGCTGGCGCGCCGGACGTTCCGGCGCGCCGCAGGCCGATAGCGGGAGCGGACATGCTGCGCCAAACCAATCTGCTTTCAGGATTGCTGTTTATCGTGCTCGGGCTGGCCTTCGGGCTGGTGGCGACGGGCTATCGTTTCGGCACGCCTGCCGCCATGGGCGCGGGGTTCTTGCCCGTCAGCCTCGCGGTCATCCTGAGTGCGCTGGGATTGGCCATCGTGGTGCAATCGCACTTGCGGGCCGCCGAGCCGGTGGAGTGGGGCTCCTTCTGGCCGCTGGGGGTCGTGGTCGGCTCGATTGTTCTCTTTGCCGTGGCGCTACGCCCGCTTGGCTTTGCCGGCGCGTGCTTTGTCACCGTTCTTGTCTCCAGCTTTGCCGGACCGCGCGTGTCATGGCTGCAGCGGCTGGTGCCAGCGATCATCCTTGCCGCAGTGGCCTCGGTGGTGTTTGCCCAATTGCTGGGATTGCCGGTTCCGCTCTGGCCCAGTTTTGCGTGGTAGCTGCCATGGACCTGCTCAATAGCCTCGCGCTTGGCTTCTCCGTCGCCGTCACCTGGCAAAACCTGCTTTATTGCTTTGCCGGCGTTTTGATGGGCACTTTGATCGGCGTGCTGCCGGGGCTGGGGCCGGTGACAACTGTCGCCTTGCTGCTGCCGATCACCTTTGCCCTCGATCCGGTGTCTTCGCTGATCATGCTGGCGGGCATCTATTACGGCGCCCAATATGGCGGCTCGACCACCGCCATCCTCGTCAATTTGCCCGGTGAATCCTCTTCGGTGGTGACGGCGATCGACGGCTACAAGATGGCGCGTGCCGGGCGCGCAGGTCCGGCCCTCGGCATTGCCGCGATTGGCTCGTTCATAGCCGGCACTTTCGCCACCATCGTCATTGCCGCCTTTGCGCCGGTGCTGGGCTCGGTGGCGCTCAAATTCGGCGCGGTGGAATATTTTTCGCTGATTGTGTTCGGCCTCGTCGCTTCGATCATCCTCGCGCAAGGATCCATTCTCAAGGCGCTCGCCATGGTAGTGCTCGGCCTTTTGCTCGGCCAGGTGGGCACCGATCCGACCAGTGGGGTTTATCGCTATACGCTGGGCTTCAGCACCCTCGCGGACGGGATCAGCTTTGTGGCCCTCTCCATGGCGCTGTTCGGCATTGCCGAGGTGATCTTCAACCTGCAAAAGGGCGAAGAGCGCGTCGACGGGGTGGTCGAGAATGTCGGCCGGGTCTTGCCCACAAGGCAGGACATGATGGATTCCGCCCCCGCCATTGCGCGCGGCACGCTCCTGGGCTCGCTGCTGGGGCTGTTGCCTGGGGGCGGGGCACTGCTCGCCTCATTTGCCGCCTATACGCTGGAAAGCAAGGTCGCCAAGCATCCACGCCGGTTCGGCCATGGCGACATCCGCGGCGTCGCCGCACCCGAAGCGGCCAATAATGCTGGGGCACAAACCTCGTTTATCCCGATGCTGACACTCGGGCTGCCGGCCAATCCGGTGATGGCGATGATGATCGGGGCGATGATGATCCAGGGCATCCAGCCGGGGCCGCAGGTGATGACGAGCCAGCCCCAACTGGTCTGGGGTCTGATCGCGAGCATGTGGATCGGTAATGTGATGCTGATCCTGCTCAACCTGCCATTGATCCGCGTCTGGGTGGCGCTGCTCAAGGTGCGCTACACCTATATGTTCCCCGCCATCATCCTGTTCTGCTGCATCGGCGCTTATTCCGTCCACAATTCGGGGTTCGACGTGATGCTGATGGCAGTGCTCGCCATTGGCGGGTTCATTCTCCTCAAGCTGCGCTGCGAGCCAGCCCCCTTGATCCTCGGCTTTATCCTGGGGCCCATGATGGAAGAGAACCTGCGGCGGGCTCTGCTGATCTCCAGGGGCAATTTTGGCGTGTTCCTGGACAAGCCAATCAGCCTCGGATTTCTCATCGCATCAGCGCTGCTGCTGGCGGCGATCGCCATCCCCGGCGTGCTCAAGCTGCGCCAAACGGCCATGGCTGCCCAATAGAAAGCTGCAAAGGCCGAAAGGCAATCGATGGGGCACCATCAGATCCGATAGCCTCACCTGACCTTCTTGCCACCGCGGAATTCCCGCTTGCCAGGATTTCAACCTGAAGCTGCCTTTGCCTTCGCCCTGTCACGTCGGCGGACGGCCAGCTACGGGCTCCCTGCCCTACCTTTTCAGGAACGCCATGCCAAGCGGCAGAAATGGGGCGGTTTAGAGCCCGTGCGCTCTTGAGCACGAAGGGATCAGAAGCATCGAGCCATTCTTCCTGCAACTGTGAGCCTACCGTCGATCGAATCTTTGGGCCGTCGACCCGACACAAAATCCAACGCTACGGTCGCTGAGCCAGCGGGAACTTCGCATTGCAAAAGCCTCCTCGCCTTAGTCGATGGACTCATCAAGCAAAGGTGCTGACCGGCTGCGACGCGTTGGAGATGAGCCTAAGTCCAGCCGCCGTCGACGACCATGGTCCGAGGCAAGCCAAGTGGCCATCTTGGCAATGTCCTGGGGGTAAACGGGGTCGGGCAGGCACTGCTTTTCCTTGATGGTCTGGAGAGCAGCGTCGTCAATCCACAGGGTCAGTTGCCGTTCGGTCATGGTCCAACCGGGGATGATGCAATTTACGCGGACGCGGTCCGGCCCCAGGTCGCGGGCGAGTGCTCGCGTCAGGCCCTCGATGCCAGCCTTGGCCGTCATGTAGAGCGGCATGTTGCTGAAACCGCCACGCCAACTGATCGAGCCGGTATTGATGATCACGCCGCCACCTTTGGCGCGCATGGCGGGAGCGACCGCACGGGCGGCCAAGACGAAATGCTTGAGGTTCACGGCGATGCGCTCGTCGAAGAACTCGGAGGTGACGTCATCTAGGCTATGGCGCTGATCATTGGCGGCATTGTTGACAAGCACATCGATGCTGCCATTCGAGCTAACAATGGTGTGGATGGCGTCCTGCAAGGCCGAGGCGTCGGTGAGATCGGCTGAAACGAAAACCGGCCGCTCGTGACCCGCAGCAACCACGGCGTCCACCAAAGCCTGAGACTCGTCCTTGGCGATATCAACGAAGCCGACGCGCGCCCCCTGCTCGGCAAAGGCTTTGACATGCGCGGCGCCGATGCCGCTGCCGCCGCCCGAGATGAAGACCGATCGCCCGGCCAAACTGGGATGGATCGAGCGCAAGGGAGTGTCGTCGTAAGCATTGGTGCAGTTCCATCTCATCGTTCTTGGCACTGGCTCGGCGCCGCCAGCAGCAACTTGTGTTCGGCGCTCACTACAGCGCAGCAACGCTCCGCAGCGCCTGAACCGCGAGCCGATGATCCTCCACATCGGGCAAGCCGCTGACCGCCACGGCGCCGACCACCCCGACATCGCGCACGCAAATCGGCACGCCGCCGCCACTGGCGGCATAGTCGCTGTCGGGGAGCCGGTAGCGAGCCGCAAAGTTCCACTGCTTGCTCTCGCAAAGAAGGCGCATATAGAGTGAGCTGTGATGAAAACGCAGCGCCACGGCGCGCTTGCGCCTTACCCAATCCACATTGTCCGGCGTCGAGCCTGGCATCAGCGCCAGGAAGACGGGCGTTGCGCCATGCGACACCTCAATGCCGATGGGCAGGTTGCGACGGCTCGCTTCCGCCTGGATAAAGGCGCCGATCTGCCAAGCCGTGGCGTAATCAAAGCGGCTCAACAACAGGTCTGCCTCCTGGGCGAGCAGGTCGTCCAGTGTTGGGGGGGTGGGTCTCACGATTGAACTCCGGCGATGTTGGGCTGTTCTGAAGCGAATAAAGACTGGGAGGATCTCGCCCTGTTAGGTGATGGAATAGCCGCCATCGACGACAAGGGTTGATCCGGTGACAAACCCGGCCGCCGGCGAGCAGAGATACAGCACCGCATTGGCCACGTCCTCGGGCCGACCCCACCGCCCCATTGGCGTGCGCGCCAGGATCGGGTCCGAACGCGCAGGATCATCGCGCAGCGCCTGTGTCAGTGGCGTTGCGATCCAGCCCGGCGCCACCGCATTGACGCGGATGCCGTCCTTGGCAAAGGCGATGGCGAGCGATTTGGTCAGCTGATTGACGCCGCCCTTGCTCGCCGCATAGCCCGGCACCAGCCCGCCGCCGAAAAACGACAGCATGGACGCGAGATTGACGATGCTCCCCTGCCCCGTCGCGGCTAGCAGCTGCCGGGCCGCCGAACACATCCGCATCGTGCCATTGAGATTGACGTCAAGCACCTGCTCGAACACCGCCGGGTCAAGCTCCTCGCCCCGCCGGATCATCCCCGCGCAATTGACCAGGATGTCGAGTGTCGGTAGCTTGCCCACGAGCTCTCCGATGGCCGCGGCATCGCGTACATCGAGGAGGCCCAGTTCCGCCCCGGCAAAATCCGCATCCCCGGCCAGCGCATCGATCTCGCGCTGCGCCACGCCCGTCGCAGTCACGTGTGCACCCGAAAGCGCAAACGCCCGCGCCACCGCCGCCCCGATCCCCGAGGTCCCCCCGGTCACCAGCACCCGCTTGCCCGCATACCAGCTGCGAGCCCAGTCGTAGCTCACCGCCTCAGCGGACGAACTGGTCGACATAGTCCGCCCCCAACCCGATCTTGTCGTAATGGGCGCGGCACATGTCGATCTTGGTGAACACGTCCTCGTAGCCGACATGCTGGTTGTTCTCGTCGAGATAAACCATTGAGCCGGTGATGTTGAAGAAGGTGATCATCTCCTCCACATCCTCGGGCACCAGCAGCGTGTGAATTTCGCCGGGCGGCTCGAACACATAAGAACCCGTCTCGGCCACCCAGTCATGCTCGCGATAATGCCAGCGCCCCTTGATCACATAGCCATGCACCGGGTTGGGATGCAGGTGCCGCGACAGCACCCCCGAGCGGCGCACCCGCAACAGATTGCACCACTGCCCCACCAGCGTGTTGAGCATCAGCGGCCGGAACCACACACCCTCCGCCTGCGGCACCCAGACCCGCTCATCATCAGGCACTGCCTTGACCGCGATCTCGGGCGGCGCCAATGGATGCGCCGAGCCGTTCATCGTGCTGTACATTGCTGCATGTCCCTTACTTCTGCAGTGGATTCTCCGCCCGCCAGGCCTGGTATTCTGGCTCAGCTTCAGCGCTCAAGGGATAATATTTGCGCAGATCGGCACCTTGCGACAGGCGCAATCGTGCAAATTCTTCCCACTCCGCATGCTTGCTGGCGCCCTCGATCAGCTTTTCGGCCAGCCCCACTGGCACCACGACGACGCCGTCATCATCGGCCACGATGATATCGCCCGGCATCACCAGAGCGCCGCCGCAGGCGATCGGCACATTGACGGCAAAGGGGATGAGATTGGTCTGGGCATGGTAGTTCGGGGTAACGCCCTTGACCCAAATACCGAGGTCGAGCTTGGCCGCTTCCGCGCAGTCGCGAATGCAGCCATCCACCACGATGCCGGAGCCGCCCCGGCCGGCGAGATAGGTCAGCATCATCTCGCCGAAAATGCCGCTCCCCATGTCGCCGCGGGCATCCACGACCACCATGTCCCCATCCTGGGCGTAATACATGACATGGCGGTGCAGTTGGCGCTCCGGGTTCTCATATTCGTCCGAGCCATAAAGGTCCTCGCGCTTGGGCATCATCTGCAGCGTCAGCGCTGCCCCAGCGACCGAACGGCCGGTCTTGAGCGGCCGCGGCCCTCGGATTTGGGCGTCGCGAATGCCGAGAAGGCTCAATTCGCTGCTCGCCGTCGCGGTGCCGATCTTGGCGAGCGCCTCGCAGTGGGCGCGCGATGGACGCACGATGTCCTTGATGTCTTCGGGAGATTGCATAACTAACGCCTTGAGAAGGGAAGAATGGTTGCCCGGCTGACGGGCATGTTGCGCGTGGGACCCGAAGGGGTCCCGGCAGTGCCTTAGCCCTGCTGGATTCGCTTGCCGGTTTGGCTGTCGAATAGGTGAATACGCGCCTGGTCGGCCCGCACGGGGATAGTTTCGCCTGGCCGCGCAGTAATCCGCTCGCGGAACACACCGACGACATCATGACCGGCCAGCCGCATGGCGACCTGGGTTTCCGAGCCGGTGGGCTCAACGGTGATGATCTCGGCCGGAAATCCGGTGGGATCGAGCACGAAGTGCTCGGGCCGGATGCCCAGGCTTACGGCACCCCCGTCCATCCCTGTCGGAGCGAAAGGCAGCGCAATGCAACTGCCATCGGCGGCCAGGAACTGGCCGCTCTGCAACTTGCCACCCAGGATATTCATGGAAGGCGAGCCAATGAAAGCGGCGACAAACAGGTTGTCCGGATAGTCGTACAGCTCGAGGGGCGTGCCGATTTGCTCCACAATGCCATCATGCATGACGACGATACGGTCGGCCATGGTCATGGCCTCGATCTGGTCGTGCGTTACATAAACCGTCGTGGTGCTCAGGCGCTGGTGGTTCTGCTTGATCTCGGAGCGCATCTGCACGCGCAGTTTCGCGTCAAGGTTCGACAGTGGCTCATCGAACAGAAACACTTTCGGGTCGCGCACCATGGCACGGCCCATGGCCACGCGCTGGCGCTGCCCACCCGAAAGTTGGCGCGGATAGCGATCGAGATAGGGATCAAGGCTGAGCATCTGGGCGGCCACGGCGACACGGCGATTGATCTCGTCCTTGGGGGCGCGGGCAAGCTTGAGTGAAAAGCCCATGTTCTGCGCCACCGTCATATGCGGATAAAGCGCATAGCTCTGGAACACCATGGCGATGTCCCGTTCCTTGGGAGGAAGCGCATTGACGACCTTGCCGTCGATGGCGATCTCACCCCCCGAAATATCTTCGAGACCCGCCAGCATGCGCAGCAGGGTGGATTTACCGCAACCCGACGGACCCACCAGCACCACGAACTCCCCGTCCGCGATATCGATGGAAACACCGTGAAGAATTTCGACGCTGCCGTAGGATTTGCGAGCGTCGCGAATGGAAACTGAACCCATGGAGAAACCTTTCTCGAGCGAACCCGTCAGTCGTCCCAGCGCGGAGACTTGGTCGGGTTGATGTGGCGATAACCGCGATCGAGCCGGCGGATGGCATCCATGTGCTCGGGGGTCAGGGTGATGGTGGTGGCAGCCCAGTTGCTGACCAGATTGGTACGGCTGGCTGAGGCCGGAATGACGATGTGCCCCTCGGCCATGAGGAAGGCCAGTGCCACGGCCGCCGGGTTGCTGCCAAGCTCTTTGGCAATACCGACAAGCACGGGATCGCTCGCGACCTGCCCCTTGACCAGGGGCTGGTAGGCGGTGAGTTGCAGGCCAGCTCCGCGCGCATAGTCACGCAGCTTGGGCACTTGCAGCCAGGGATGAATCTCGACCTGGTTGGTCGCCAGCGCTCCCTTGCCCAGTAACTTTTCAGCCCGTTCAAGCAGCGCAATGGTGAAGTTCGACACGCCAATCAGCCGGGCATGGCCGGCGTCCTGCGCCTCTTTCAACGCGCTCATATAGCTCTCGAACGGCACCGTTTCTTCTGGTACCGGCCAGTGGATCAGCAGCAGATCGACCTGGTTCACCCCGATCGTGTCGAGGCTCCGGCGCACGCTCGGCATGAAGTCGGCCGGCGCAAGGCGCGTATCGGCGACCTTGGTGGTGATGAACACTTCCTCGCGTTTGAGGCCCGCGCGCCGCACGGCTTCGCCAACCGTCGCTTCAGTGTCGTAGCTTTGCGCCGTGTCGAGATGGCGATAGCCGATCTCGAGCGCCGTCGAGATCGCCTCGATCCCTTCGGGACCGGTGCGCCCAAAGGTACCCAGGCCCAGGGGGGGAATAGATGTCGAGACTGCCATGAAGTCGGCCCTTTCGGTGGTTGGAACTAGCCCTTGGTGGCGCCAGCGGTCATGCCGCCCACAAACAGGCGCTGCATGGACAAGAACAGGATCGCGATCGGCAGCGTCATCACCACAGAAGCGGCCATCACGGCGCCCCAGTCGGTGTTGAACTCCGTCGAGAATTCCGCCAGCCCGATCGGCAGCGTTTTGACCGAGGAGTCCGTCGCAAAGCAGAGCGCGAAGATGAACTCGTTCCAGGTGGTAACAAAGGCATAAACCAGCACGGAGACGAGCCCGGGCACCGACAGCGGCAGTGTGATCCGGAACAGGCAGCCGATGCGGCTGGCCCCATCGATGATCGCGGCTTCCTCGAGCTCTACTGGAATGGCCTTGAAATAGCTCGTCAGCATCCACACGGAAAGCGGCAGCGTCAGGATCATGTAAACGAGGATCAGCCCCCAATAGGTGTTCACCAGGCCCAGCACGCGCAGGGTGATGAACAAGGGCACGATGATCGCTGCTGTCGGCAGCAACTGCCCCACCAGCACGAAGCTTTGCAGCAGCGGCTTGCCCCGGAAGTTGAAGCGGGCAAAGCCATAGGACGCAAAGATCGCCAGGATCAATGCCAGCCCGGTCGAGCCCACCGACACCACCACGCTGTTGAGGAAGTAGCGCGGGATGTTGGATTCAAACAACACCTTCCTATAGTTCTCGAGCGTGGGCATGCTCGGCCACCAGATGGGCGGGATGGTATAGAGTTCCCGCAGCGTCTTGATCGACGAGAGCCCCATCCACCAGAACGGAAACAGGCACACAAACACCAGCAGCAGCGAGCCGATGATGATCAACGGCACCGGCAATCCCGTGCGCTTGAGCTTGGCAGGGGCGGAAGCAACAGCGCTCATCGGGTCTCTCCGGCATTGGAGGCGAGGGTGCGGATATAGATAAAGACGACCATGATCGCGACGGCGAAGAACATCACCGACAGTGCCGCGGCCTGGTTGAACTGGGTACTCTCAAAAGCGGTGCGGAAGATCTGGATCGGGGTGATCAGTGTCCGGTTGGCAGGCCCGCCGCGGGTGATCGCATAGATGATGGTGATGTGGTTGAGCGCCCAGATCACGAGCAGCAGCGTTACGGCGACGATCACCGGCCGCACCTGGGGCAGCATCACATACCAGACCTCTTCCCAAAAGCTGGCCCCATCGATCCGCGCGGCTTCATAAAGATCGTTGGGGATGGATTGCAGGCCCGCCAGCACCATGATGGCGACAAAGGGAAACATCTTCCAGATATTGATGGCGATCATCACCGGCAGCACCGTGCT
>JAQSXP010000074.1 GCA_029256605.1 Devosia sp.
GGGGAAGACCTCGAGCGCCTCGCCCAGGAAGGCGCCACGGCGGCCAAGGCCTCGCGGCGTGATGTCTCCGCCCTTCTAGTCAAGGGCGTGATGGCCGGCACCACGGTTGCCACCACGATGCAGATCGCCGCACTCGCCGGCATTTCCGTCTTTGCCACCGGCGGCATCGGCGGGGTGCATCGCGGTGCCGAGGAAACCTTTGATATTTCAGCCGATCTCGAAGAGCTCAGCCGCACGCCGGTGGCGGTGGTCTGTGCCGGCGCCAAGTCGATTCTCGATATCGCCAAGACCTTGGAAGTGCTCGAAACCAACGGCGTGCCGGTGCTGGGCTATCGCACCGATGATTTCCCCGCCTTCTGGGCGCGCCAGAGCGGACATAAGGTCGATCATCGCTTCGACGAAGTCAGTGAAATCGCCCGCGTCATCGCCATGCAGGCCGATCTGGGGCTCGGCGGCGTCTTGATCGCCAATCCCATCCCGGAAGCCGCAGCCCTCGACCCGGTAGCAATCGAAGCACGTATCGCCGAAGCCATCATCGATGCCGACCAGGCGGGCGTCAGCCGCAAGACGCTCACTCCGTTCCTGCTCAAGCGGGTGTTCGAACTCACCGGGGGCAAGTCGCTCGAGGCCAATATCGAGCTCGTCAAGAACAACGCCGCCGTCGCCGCCCAGATCGCCGTTGCACTGGCCGAGCGCGCTTCGCCCAAGCCGACGCTGCACCGCGCATGAGCCGCGTCCTGGTTATCGGCGATGTTATGACGGACCTGATCGTCCAGCCCGAAGGGCCCATCGTACAAGGCTCGGACCGGCGGGCCACCATCCGCAGCCGCCCTGGCGGCTCGGGCGCCAACCAGGCTGTGTGGCTGGGTGCCATGGGTGCTGAAGTGCTGTTTGCTGCTCGGGTGGGGATCGCCGACCAGCCGATGTACGAGAACTATTTCCGCGGGCTGGGGGTTATCCCGGCCTTGGGGGCAGACAACACCTTGCCCTCTGGAGTGCTGGTGACCTTGCTCGACCCTGATGGCGAGCGCAGCTTCCTCACTGACCGGGGCGCCAACTTGCATCTATGTGCCGAGGACCTGCCGCCAAGCCTGCTCGACGGCGTGGGCATGGTGATGGTGTCGGGTTACAGCTTTTTTGCTGCAACTCCGCGCCACGCCGTGCAGGCGCTGCTTGCCACGGCCAGGTCACGCGGTATCGGGGTTGCTATCGATCCCGCTTCGATCGGTTTTCTCGAGGAAGTTGGGGCGGCTGAATTCCTGCGCTGGACCAGTGGCGCTGACTGGCTGTTTGCTAATGACAGTGAAGCGGAAACACTGTGTGGCGTCGTCGGCTTTGAGCCGCAGATGCGGCTCTTGGGTGAGCACTTCCGCAATGTGGTGATCAAGCGCGGCCGCTATGGCGCCGCCCTGGGCGGCAAGGACGGCCTGCGGCTGGCGCTACCCGCGCCCGTGGTTCCGGTCGTCGACTCCACGGGGGCCGGCGATGCTTTTGCCGCGGGCTTTGTGGCGGCCCATCTGGGGGGCGCCGAGCCGGCGGATGCCCTGGCGCGCGCCATTGTGGCCGGTGCTGAGGCGGTGCAGTTCCTGGGCGGGCAGCCGGCAGCCTGACCTGCCGGCTGTCCAATACACGTCAGGCCTTCGCGGAATCGGCAAAGGCGGCGAGCACCCGCACCCAGGCGCGAATGCCGCGGTGGAAGCTCTCGAGGTCATATTTTTCGTTAGGTGAGTGGATGGCATCATCCACATGCGCAAAGCCGATCAGCAGCGTGTCGAGCCCGAGAATGGACTTGAATTCTCCGGCCACGGGGATCGAGCCACCCGATCCCGTGATCACGGCCGGCTTGTTCCACTCGTCCGTCAGCGCCTTGAGCGCCTGACGCAAATAGATGCCCTCGCTGGGGACGGTTACCGCCGGCGAGCCGCCATGCTCCTTGAAGGTCACAGTGCAATCGGCCGGAATGCGCGCTTCCACATGCCGGCGGAAGGCCGCGCGGATCTTGTCCGGATCCATATTGCCAACGAGCCGGAACGAGATTTTGGCGCTTGCTTTCGAGGGGATCACCGTCTTGAAGCCGTCGCCGGTATAGCCGCCCCAGATGCCATTGATCTCGCAGGTCGGGCGCGACCAGATCGTTTCCAGCACCGAGCGACCCGCTTCCCCGGCAGGGATCGACAAGCCCACGCTACCCAGGAACGCGGCTTCGTCGAAGCCAAGACCTTCCCACTGCGCCCGCAACTCGGGGGTGATTTCGGGGACGTCGTCGTAAAAGCCCTCGAGCGTCACGCTTCCATCGGGAGCGCGCAGGGAGGCGACAATATCGGCGACGACCTGGTTGGGATTGCGCGCGGCATTGCCGAACATGCCGGAATGTAAATCCTTGTTGGCGCAGGTAACGGTGATCTCCTCACCCACAAGGCCGCGCAGCATGGAGGTGATGGACGGCGTCTGGCGGTCCCACATATCGGTGTCGCACACCAGCGCCACGTCGGCGCGCAGCTCTTGGGCATTGGCTTGCATGAAGCCGGGCAGGTTCTTGCCACCGCTTTCTTCCTCGCCTTCCAGCATGACGGAGACGCGCACGGGCAAGCTGCCGGTAGCCGCCTTCCAGGCGCGGCAGGCTTCAAGGAAGGTCATTAGCTGACCCTTGTCGTCCGAGGCGCCGCGCCCAACAATGATGGTGCGGCCTTCGGGACCCTCCTTGATCACGGGCTCAAAGGGATCGGTGTGCCAGAGCGCGAGGGGATCGACCGGCTGCACGTCATAGTGACCATAGAACAACACATGGGGCCCGGGTGTTTGTGGACCATGGGCGACAACGATCGGGTGGCCAGGCGTGGGGCGGGCAGCGGCCTCAAAGCCGAGGCCTTGCAGGTCCTCCACGAGCCAATCGGCGGCGCGCTGGCAGTCCTGCGCAAAGGCTGGATCGGTCGAGATGGAGGGGATGCGCAGCAGGGCTTTGAGCCGTTCAAGGCTGGCGTCGAGGCCCTGGTCAACCTGGGCGAGGACGGCGTCGAGCGCACTGGTGTTCATCATAGGTAATCCTTTCGCGGCAATTGGCCGGACCATGCCGCTTGCGGGAACCAAGGGCAAGGGAGTCCGCTTGAAGAAGCGGAGTATCCCCCATGCCCAAAGTGCACAAGATCGCGACACCTTCCCCACCCCCGCCTGCGGACTTCATCGAGCCCATGGAAGCAAAGCTCGTCGAGGACCTGCCGCAAGGTGAGGGCTGGCAGTTCGAGCCGAAGTGGGATGGCTTTCGCTGCATTGCGGTCAAGGCCGGAGGTGAGGTTGCGCTCTTCGCCAAATCGGGCAAACCTTTGGGCCGGTACTTCCCGGAGATGGTTGCTGCGCTCGCAGAGGTTCCTGCCGAGCAGTTCGTGCTCGATGGCGAGCTGGTGATTCCCGCAGGCGGCACCTTGTCCTTTGATGCCCTGCAGATGCGGCTGCATCCCGCGGAAAGTCGCGTGCGCAAGCTTGCGGCGGAAACCCCAGCCCTGCTCGTGGCCTTTGACCTGCTGGCCGACGAAAATGGCTCCAGCCTGATCAACGCTCCCTTGTCAGAGCGGCGGCACAAGCTGGAAGCCCTGTTGGCACATGCCCCGGAAGCGGCACGACTGCGCTTGTCTCCGCGTACCCAAGATCGAAGCGTTGCAGAAGGCTGGTTGGGGCAGACCGGCGCCGCGATCGACGGGGTTATCGCCAAAGCCGGTGACGAACCCTATCAGAGCGGCACGAGGGCGATGCTCAAGATCAAGCGCATCCGGACTGCCGATAGCGTCGTCGGTGGTTTTCGCTATGGCAGCAATAACCACGAAGTCGGTTCCCTGTTGCTCGGGCTTTATAACGAGCAAGGCTTGCTTGATCATGTGGGCTTTACCTCCGGCATCGCCTCGCGCGACCGTGCCGAAATCACCGCGCGGGTAGAGGCGCTTGCCGGCGGCGAGGGCTTTACCGGCGACGCCCCAGGCGGCCCCAGCCGCTGGAGCACCGAGCGCTCGACCCAATGGGTGCCGCTCAAACCCGAACTCGTGGTCGAGGTGTTCTACGATCACGTTACCGCCGGTCGGTTCCGGCATGGCACGCGGCTGCATCGCTGGCGTCCGGACAAGGCGCCACTCCAATGCACCTTCGAGCAGATCGCCCCGGCGGTATCAGCCGAAAGCCTAGCAGCGCTGAACCTCTAGGAACATCATGGACGGCTTACTTCCTGTACTCGGCGTGGCTTTGGTGGCGGGCCTTGCCTCACCACTCGGCGGTTTCATCGCCACGCGCGTCCGCCCGTCATCGCTGTTCCTAAGCTTGGCCGTGGGGCTAGCCGCGGGCGTGCTGCTGGGCACTTTTGCCTTCGAACTGGTACCGAGCGCTCTGGAGCGGGCACCGCTGGTCTTGGTTGCGGTCTGTTTTGCCGTGGGCTTCGCCCTGGTCTACGGGCTGGACCTGTTGGTGAACCACGGTGCGTTGGCGGGGCCTGAGGCAGACCAGAAGCCGGCAGTTGACGCCAAGCAGAAGCGCCACAACAAGGGGGCGCGCAAGGTCACCGTGATCGGGGCGGCGACCAGTTCCGAAGAGCTGATCGAAGGGCTGGCGATCGGGGTTAGCGCCGCTGCGGATCTGCGGGTGGCACTGATCGTGGGACTGGCCATCGTTCTCGACAATATCAGCGAGGGCCTGAGCCTCGGGGCCATTGATGCCGCTTCAGGAGAGGAAGGCGCCGCCCGCAAGACCTTGCTGTGGACCAGCCTGATCGGGGTTTCGCTGTTTGTTTCGGCGATGGTGGGCTGGTTCCTGCTCAAAGGCCTACCCGAACCCGTTCTGGGCAGCCTTCTGGGCTTGGGCGCGGGTGCCATGTTCTATCTGACCATCGGCAGTTTGCTGCCCGAAGCGGAAAGCCATCAGTTCCAGCAGTCGGCCGCTATTGCGATCGGACTTGGCTTCGTCCTCGTGATGGTTCTGTCCAACCTTGAGACTGGGGCAGGCTAGCGTTGAAAAAACCCACCTGGTCGATGACGAGTTCGACGCGGGCTGAGACGGGGCACCATTGCCTTCGCACAGTCCCTCGTGTTCTTAAGACAGCGTTCTTTATTGTTTTGGGTATTGTCTAGGCATGGTTGCACCGCGAAGGATCGGCGTTCTCACCTTTCATCGGTGTATCAATTACGGCTCATACTGGCAGGCGCGGCAACTGGTGGAAGGTCTTCGCGCGCGCGGCCTCGACGCAGTGTTGCTTGAACATGAATCCGCCCGGGTCAATCGCCTGGAATGGCGCTGCGCACTGCAGCCGCTCCTGCCGATCAAGACCTCCGCCGAAGATTATCCGCGCTATCGCGAGAAGATGGGCAAGTTCTTTGCCGCCTTTGACCAATTGCCGCTGTCGCAGCGCTTTGCGCTTGATGCGCCCGAGACCATGGAGCCCTTCGACCTTGTCCTCGTCGGCAGCGATGAAGTTTGGAACCTGCGTCACCCTTGGTATGGTGCGGTGACCCTGTTTTATGGCGATGGGCTGCGCGCGAGAAAACTGGCTTCCTACGCCGCGAGTTTTGGCAATTACCCCGCTGGCGATGGCCTCGATCCGGCTTGGGCGGACAAGTTGCGGCAGTTCGATGCCATTGCGGTGCGTGACGCTAATTCTCATCGCCTCGTCAGCGAAGCCTTGGGGTTCGAGCCAACCCTGGTGCTCGATCCTTGCCTGCAATTCCCTCCGGCGGCGGAGCCGCTTGTGGCTGAAGCGCCTTATCTGGCGGTCTATGGTCATGGATTGCCCGGATGGTTCCGGGAGGGCGTGCGCCGGTTCGCGGAGGACAAGGGGCTCCGGCTCGTCAGCATTGGCTATCGCAATGACTGGGCCGACGAAAGCTGGATCGAAGCGGGTCCCGGGGAGTTCGCACGCTTCATTGCTGGGGCCAGCGCAGTCGCCACCAATTTCTTCCATGGCTGCGTGTTCGCGCTCCTGAACAACAAGCCATTTGCTGCCGCGCTGTCCGATTACCGCTCCAACAAGGTCCGGGATCTCATGGCGACGGTGGGGGCCGAACGGCACCTTGCCCGCGCCGAGACGTCGGCCGAGCAATATGCTGCCATCCTGGGAGAAGCTCTCGACCCCATGGTGGCAGCGCGGATCGAAGCCTTGCGTGTCCATTCCAACGGCTATCTCGACCATGTCCTTGCTTGATCCGGCGCCCAAGCGGGCGGAGCCCAAACTGGTCAGTCCTGACGCCATCGTGCGCTCGGGGCTGTGCATCGGCTGCGGCAGTTGCGTCGCGCAGGCGAATAACGGTGCGGCGGCGATGGATTGGGATGCCTATGGGCAGAAAAAGCCCATCGGTCCGGCCAGTTTCATGGGCGAGGCCACCGAGGCGTTCTCGCGCACCTGTCCATTTTCGCCGCTGGCGCGCAACGAGGATCAATTGGCGCTGGAGCGTTTTGCCGAGGCGCCTCTCAGCGATTCGCGCATCGGGCGCTATGAGGCGGCTTATGTTGGGGCCGTCGCCGAGCCCGATTTTCGGGCCGAAGGCAGTTCAGGCGGAATGGTCAGCTGGGTAGCGGCGGAGTTGCTGCGCCAAGGCTTGGTGGACGGCGTTGCCCATGTCGCGCCAGAGCTGCCCGAAACCGGCAACGGCTTTTTCCGCTATCGCATCTCGCGTGATCTTGACCAACTGCGGGGCGGCGCCAAGTCGCGCTATTACCCCGTGGATATGGCCGGGGTCATCGCACAAATTCGCGCCGTGCCCGGACGCTATGCAGTGGTGGGCATCCCCTGTTTC
>JAQSXP010000075.1 GCA_029256605.1 Devosia sp.
CACCGCATCCTGGGGGGAGCGGATACGGACCGGCTTGCCATCGACAAGGATCTCGCCCGCCTCGATCGGGTCGGCGCCGAAAATGGCGCGGGCCACCTCCGTGCGCCCGGCCCCCATCAGGCCGGCAAAGCCGAGGATCTCGCCCCTGCGCACGAAAAAGCTCACATCGCGGATTTCGCGGCCACGGGTAAGATTGCGCACTTCGAGCGCCACCGGCGCTGCCTGCGTATCGGGGACCTCCGCGGTTTCGTTGCTGAGAGTACGGCCCACCATCATCTGGATGATGGTTTCGATCGGCGTTTCGGCGGCTGGAACCGTGCCGACATATTCGCCATCGCGCATCACGGTGACGCGGTCGGCAATGCGCTTGAGCTCGTCCATCTTGTGGGAGATGTAGACGATCCCCACCCCTTCAGCCTTCAGCCGCCCGATGATGGTGAAAAGCTCGTTGATCTCGGCGTCGTTTAGGGCGGCGGTCGGCTCGTCCATGATGAGAACGCGCGAGCGATAGGAGAGCGCCTTGGCGATTTCGACCATCTGCTGCTTGGCGATGGTGAGGCTTTCCACCGGCACGCGCGGATCGAGCGCCAGGTTCATGGCGCGGAATATGGCCTCGGCCTGCCGGTTGAGCGCGCTTTCATCGAGCAGCAGCCCGCGGCGCGGTTCGCGGCCAATAAAGATGTTCTGCGCCGCTGTGAGATCCCGCATCAGCGCCAGTTCTTGATGGATGATGCTGATGCCCAGCGTCTGTGCTTCCCGCGGACTGCCAATGCTGGCGGCCTGGCCATCGACGAGGATTGTGCCCGCATCGGCGCTGTAAACGCCGGAAAGGATTTTCATCAGCGTCGACTTGCCGGCGCCGTTTTCTCCCATCAGCGCATGCACTTCCCCCGAGAGGAGCTCGAACTGAGCCCCTTTCAGCGCCCGTACGCCTGGGAACGACTTGTCGATCCCGGTCATGGCCGCAAGGACGCTCACGCCTTGGCTCCCTCTGGCAAGCGATAGAACCGGGCGGCATTGCCCCCCAGAATGGCCGTTTGTTCCGCTTGAGAAAGGTCGGCAAGCAGATGGTCGGTCACCTCGGTCCAGAACGCGAAAGGCGCCGCCAGCGTCAGGACTGGCCAATCCGAGCCCCAGAGCAACCTCTCAGGGCCGAACCAGTCCAGCAGTCGGTCCAGCACTGGTGCGAGTGTTTGCACCGCCATCTCGGCGGTGCTGCGTTGCTCGGGCGCCATTTCGGTGAGGAGGCCCGAAAGCTTGCAGCAGATACGCGGGTCCTGCGCGAGTTCAGCCATGCCTTCAAGCCACAGCTCGTGGCGCGGATCGTCTGCAGGGGCGGCGAGCGCAGGCTTCGCGGCATGGTCGATCACCACCGGCAGATCCGGGTAGCGGGCAGTGAATTGCCGCAGCGATGCGAGATTGCGCGGCAGGACCAGGGCATCGAAGCTCAGGCGATGCTCGAGCAGAGCCTCGATGGCGTCCCGACGCGGGCGCGTTGCGATCCAGTCGGCCTCGTCGAGATCCTGCAGCATCGGGCGGACCCCCTTGAACAGGGGGAAGGTGGCCAATCGCGCGATGGTTTCGGCAGCATCTTGCGCCGCCAGGTCTACCCAGCCAACGACCCCACCGACGCGCGGATCGGCAGCGGCGACGTCCAGCAGGAAGCGGGTTTCAGCGACCGTGGGAGCCGCCTGAACCAGGATACGCCTTTCGATGCCCGCCCTTTGCGCGAGCGGGTCGAGGTCCTGCGGCCCCCAATCGCGATAGATGGGAGCAAGGGCGGCGTTGTCTGGCTGCAGCCAGCCATAATCGCCCCGCCCCAATTGCCAGAAGTGACAGTGGGAATCGATGCGCCCGGACATGATCTGAGCGGCCTAGATCGTTACGCCGCCGTCGACGACGACCGCCTGACCGGTGACGAAGCGCGATTCATCGGACAACAGGAACACCACCATGGGGGTGATGTCATCGACAGTGGCCAGGCGCCCCATGGGCTGGCGGGCGATGAAGTCCTTTTCGGCCTGCACCGGGTCGGCAGCGCTGGCGATGCGGCTGCGCAGCGAGGGCGTATCCACGGTCGCGGGGCACAGCGCATTGCAGCGCAGGTTCTGCTTAACAAAATCGGCGGCAATGCCCTTGGTCAGGCCGATCACTGCAGCCTTGGTGGTGCCGTAAAGGAAGCGGTTCGGGAAACCCTTCACCGAGGAGGCCATCGAGGCCATGTTGAGGATGGCGCCACCGCCGGTCTGCTTGCCGCGCTCCAGCATTCCGGGCAGGAAGGCCTGGATGGTGTGGAACATGCTCTGCACATTGAGCGAGAAGCTGAATTCCCAGTCGGCGTCAGTGCAATCGAGCACGGTGCCGTTATGCACAAAGCCGGCGCAGTTGAAGAGGCCATCAAGCGGCGGCAGCTGGGTGGCCAGTGATTTGATGGCAGCACCATCGCGCATGTCGAGCACATGGGTGGTTATAGCGGCATTCTCGACTTCGAGGCTCGCGAGCCCTTCGGCATTGATGTCGACGGCAATCACTTCAGCACCCTGCGCCGCACAGGCCAGCGCACTGGCGCGCCCCATGCCCTGAGCCGCCGCCGAAATGAAGATCCGCTTGCCTTGCAGCCGCATATTGATTGCCCCCTCCAGTTCAATCCTGGACGCTTCCGCGTCTCATATACAAATCATGTGTTCACAAATGAACCAAACCTGCAATAGAAAACAAGGGAGGGGAGCACGCCATGACCAAATCTGCCGCTGCGCTTGCGGAGGAGCGCGAGGACCGTTATCGCGCCCCGGCGCTGGACAAGGGCCTCGATATTCTGGAGCTGCTCTCGGAGCAGGCGGGCGGCTTGACCCGCGGCGAGATCGTCAAGGCGATGGGCCGCAGCCCGGGCGAAATTTATCGCATGCTTGAGCGGCTCGTCGTGCGCGACTATGTCAGCCGCTCGGCTGAGGGCGATCGCTACGCGCTGACGATGAAGCTCTTTGTGCTTGCCCATCGCCATCCCCCCGTGCGGCGCCTGGTGGCTCGCGCCATGCCACTGATGGACGGTTTTGCCAGGGAGATCGGGCAATCCTGCCACCTCGTCGCCCCCGATGCCGCGAGGGGCATCGTCGTGGCGCAGGCCAGTTGTCCGGGCAATTGGGAGTTCGGTATCCGGGTGGGCACCCATCTCGACCTGCTCTCCACGGGTTCGGGATTGGTGCTGCTGGCCTTCCAGGACCCCCATGCCCGCGAGGAATTGCTGGTGCGCTGGGAAGGAACCGACAAGGCCAACCAGTTGCTCGCCAGTGAACCACTGCTCACCGCTTGCAAAATGCAGGGACACCGGGTGGGAAAGAGCCAGCAACTGGTGGGCGTTGAAGACCTTACCGTACCCGTGCTGTCCCCCGACGGCTTTGCCATAGCCGCCCTTACCTGCCCCTTCCTGGAGCGGATCGACAGCGCCGCACCCAGCGCCAGCCTTGCCCTAGCGAGCCTGAAGGCGCTGGGCGAGAAATTGTCTCTCAGCTAGCGACTAGCTATTGGGGAGGATCTCGTCGGGGCCGAGCACGCCCTTGCGAATGGCGAAGTCGGCATAGGGACGACGTTCCTGGGTCCAGATGACGGCATAAGCCTGCTTGGCCCGTTCGTAAAAAGCGTAGCGCTCAATCCCGATCATCTGGAACTCGGTGCCCTCGAGCAGTTGCATGACCTCGGCCTGCACCGGCATGATCTGGTCGGGCGCGCCCACCACTTCCATACGCGCCACGGCGTCGGTCACAAAGGTGTCGATGGGCATCACCGAAAGCACCGCCTGCACCGCTCGCACAATCCCGCAATCCATGCGGATCGCCCGGCCGAACACTGTGCTGCGCGCCACCGAATCCGCGGGGAAATTGGAGTCGGCGATGATCAGATCGTCGCCATGGCCCATGGCCCTCAGGGCCTGTAGCGCTTCGGGGCTCAGCAGCGGATCGATACCTTTTAGCATCCTGGACGTCCTTGGTCGTTGCAGCGTTTCAAGCACTAGTCTGGCCCGGATTGAGCCGGACAACAATGCCACCCATCGCAAGAAGGAAGGCATAACCATTCAGCAAGCGAGCGCACGGCAACGGAACCGAGTAGGGGCTCGGTCGTTTTGTCTGCCGCGGGGCAAGAGCGTCGTTTCCGACGGCGCAATCAAGGTGCACAAACGGAGCACCGGAACAATTTGGAGTATAATAATGAAGAAGATTCTCTTGGCTTCGGTGGCTGTTATCGCAATGGGCGTGAGCCCGGCATTTGCCCAGATTCTCAAGGATAATACTGATGCCGGCGCCGCTGTTGGCGCGACCTCCGGCGGTGTCGCCGGTGCGGTTGCCGGTGGTCTGATCTTCGGACCGATCGGCGCGATCATCGGTGGCTTCACCGGTGCCACGATCGGCGCGGAAGCTGGCGTTGAGGCCAGCGACATCGACTATGTCCGCCTGAACCCAACCGAGCCCGTGGTGATCGATGGCGACATCGATGTGGGCTATGTCGTTCCTGAAACCGTCGTTATCGCCCCTGTCCAGGGCCGCGACAATCTCGGCTACTTCTACACTGAGGACCGCGTCTACTTCGTGGACCTGTCTGACCGCGCGGTGATCTACTCGCCCGGTACGGTGGTTGCGGGCCAGTAAGCCCTCTTCCAGATCGGGAGCGGACTTGTCCGCTCCCCTTCCTGAAAGCCGCCCCCTCCTCCCGGGCGGCTTTCCTGTCTTTCCGAGTTGCTGCGGGAGGAGAGGCGAACTGGCGGGCCGTTTTGCCGCGGCCCCGGTGGATTGTGCCGCTGCGTACAAGGTGCCTAGATACCCATCAGGCACCGCGCTCTGGCACCGGCTTCTTCCCGATCTCGGGTGCGTTGGAGCCGGGCTGAATAAAGTAGTTTGCGTCCTGGCGGAGCGTTGTCATGACCTACGGCCTTACAGCAGAGCTTCTGGCGCGCATCCAATTCGCGTTCACGGTATCATTCCATTTCATCTTCCCGGCGTTCTCCATCGGGCTCGCGAGCTTTCTGGCGGTCCTTAATGGATTGTGGCTGTGGAAACGCGACCATGCCTATCTGCGGCTGTTCGAATATTGGAAGACCATCTTCGCCGTGACCTTCGGCATGGGGGTCGTCTCGGGCATTGTGATGAGCTACCAGTTCGGCACGAACTGGTCCGTATTCTCCGATCGTGCCGGCGCAGTCATCGGCCCCTTGATGGGCTATGAAGTGCTGACGGCCTTTTTCCTTGAAGCCGGTTTCCTCGGGATTGCCCTGTTTGGGCGCAAGCGTGTCGGCGACACGCTGCACATGGTCGCCGTCTGCGCGGTGGCGCTGGGCACCCTGATCTCCGCGACTTGGATCACCTCGGCCAACAGCTGGATGCATACGCCGGCTGGCTTTTCCATTGCGGAAAATGGCATCTTCCTGCCCGAGGACTGGTGGGCGATCATCTTCAATCCCTCCTTCCCCTATCGCCTGACCCACACGGTGTTGGCCGCCTATCTGACCACGGCGTTCACTGTCGGCGCGGTCGGCGCCTGGCATATTCTGCGCGACCGCTCCAACCGCCAGGCCCAGATCATGTTTTCCATGGCCATGTGGATGGCGGCGATCGTGACCCCGCTCCAGATCTTTGCCGGTGACCTGCAGGGGCTCAACACGCTTGAGTACCAGCCGGCCAAGATCGCGGCGATGGAAGGCCATTACGAGACCCATACCGATGGCGCGCCCCTGATCTTGTTCGGGATCCCCGACGACGAGGCTGAAACAACGCATTACGCGATCGAAATCCCCAAGCTCGGCTCGCTGATCCTGACCCACAAGCTCGACGGCGAGGTCAAGGGGCTCAAGGAATGGGCACCCGAGGATCGTCCGCCGGCGCTGATCCCGTTCTTTACCTTCCGGATCATGGTCGCCATCGGCTTCCTGATGCTGGGGATCGGGCTGTGGTCGCTGTGGGCGCGCTGGCGCAGGACTCTCTTTACCAGCAAGTGGTTGCACCGCGCGGCCCTGATCATGGGGCCATGCGGCTATATCGCGGTGCTGGCCGGTTGGTTCACCACGGAAATCGGGCGGCAGCCCTATACCGTCTATGGCGTCATGCGCACCGCGGACAGCCTTTCTCCGGTCGCGGCTCCTGCAGTGGGGGCATCGCTGACCGCATTCATCGTGGTCTACTTCGTAGTGTTCGGAGCGGGCGTCTTCTACCTGTTCCGGCTGATGCGCAGGCCGCCGATCCTCGAGGAGGATCACGAACTCGACAGGGGTCCGCACCGGGCCGCGGGCATCATGCCCGGCCCCGCGCAGGAAGAACCCATTCGATCAGGAGGGGCCGGTGCCAATTGACCTGGATCTGCCAACAATCTGGGCCGGGATCATCGCCTTTGCGGTTCTGGCTTATGTGGTCCTCGACGGCTTCGACCTGGGAATCGGCATCCTCTTTCCCTTCTTTCCCAAGCGCCACGACCGCGATGTGATGACCAATTCTGTCGCCCCCGTGTGGGACGGCAACGAGACCTGGCTTGTGCTGGGCGGCGGCGGGCTGATGGCGGTGTTTCCCGTCGCCTATGCCACCGTGCTGCCCGCCCTCTACATGCCCATTATCCTTATGCTTTTGGGGCTGATTTTTCGTGGCGTCGCGTTCGAGTTCCGTTGGCGCACCCATCGCGGCTCGGCCTGGTGGGACAAGGGCTTCTGCATTGGCTCGACCATAGCCGGCTTCACCCAGGGCATCGCGCTCGGCGCGCTGGTGCAGGGCATCAAGGTT
>JAQSXP010000076.1 GCA_029256605.1 Devosia sp.
GTGCTCACGCCGACCTTCTGGGTCTTCGCGAGCGGCATCTTCACCCTGGCCGCGCTCTCGACCGCGCTGGTCTTCCACCACTACTCGCTCATGGCGGAAAACGGCCTGGCGCGGTTCGCCGCCACCGGATTTTTCGTGCCGTTCGCGGCGTTCACGGCGGTGGCGGCCCTCTCGGCCGGCATCCTGCTCGACCGCATCAACCCGTTCAAATTGCTGATCGGCGCGCTCGGGGTGCAGGCCGCGGCGTTGGCCCTGGTCGGCCACGTCACGAGCCTGCCGTTGCTCTGGGGCTACGGGGCGCTCCTGGGGCTCGCCGCCGGGCTGACCAGCGCGCTCTCGGCCACCGTGTGGTCGTACTACTATGGGCGCCGCAACCTGGGGGCGATCAAGGGGCTGGCCCAGACGATCTTCGCGATTGGAACGGCGGCAGGCCCCTTGCCCTTCGCGCTGGCTTTCGACGGCACCCGCTCGTACCAGCCGGCCATCTGGGGTGGCCTGGGCCTGAGCGCGGCCCTGATCGTCGCCACGGTGGTCTTTGTCGTGCTGCGGACCCGGAAGCACCGCGCCGAGTGAGCTGTCTGACATAATAATTAACAGGCCTACGTGGCCTCATCACATGTCCTACGGCCAGGCTTTGGTAACATAAGACGTTGTGGCACGTGGCGCGCAAAGTCGGTTACCCGGCGCCGCTCCCCTTTGCGGTGCCGCACTTTGATACGAACTGGAAGTCCCACGAAATACCGGCCCCTCAATGCGTCAGACACTCGACGCCAAAATAAAGTGGAATCGACCGATGCGGTCAGTAAGCCGCAGCTTTCAACGGGTCCTGTGCCCTTGATATCAGCCGCACGATGGAAGCCGCCTGTCCGCCTCCACATGAGTCACGCTCCTCACCGCTCAAACCTCTCATTGCAAAGGAAGGCTGAATGGCTAAGTCACTCCATCCCGACTCGGTGCTCTTTGTCACACTGGACTCATGCCGTTTCGACACCTTCAAACGCGCCAACTTGCCGAACATGAAGGCCTTGGGACCGCTGCACCGAGCGACGGCGCCATCCTACTTCACATTCGCCTCCCATGCTGCCATGTTTGCTGGCTTTACGCCGGGCATAGCCGGGCTTGAGACACCCTTTCTGAACCCCAAGTTCTCCAAGGTCTTCAAGATGGTTGGAATCGGCTCGCGTGGGAAGGGCCCCGAAGCGTTCCAGTTGGAAGGACGGACCATCATTGCGGGCTTTCGCAACAAGGGATATGCCACGATTGGCACTGGCGCGACCGGATGGTTCAATCCCAATACCCAAACCGGGCGATACCTTGGCGATGATTTTGATCATTTTTTCTACCCCGGTGATACCTATTCGCTGCGGCGCCAACTCGCCTGGCTTCAAGAACGCCTCAGCGAGGTGGCTGATCAACCGGTGTTCGCCTTCATCAATGTTGGGGAAACCCACGTGCCGTACTACCATGAAGGCGCTGATTGGGAGGTGGGTGACTCACCTTGCGTGCCCTTCCAGAAGATAGATCGCTCGGCGGATTGCAAGCACCGGCAGCAGGCCTGTGCAGAGTTCGTCGATCGCCATATTGCCGACCTGCTAGCCGAGTTTCAGCACGCGACCATCGTGTTGTGTGCCGATCATGGAGACTGTTGGGGTGAAGACGGATTGTGGGAGCACGGCTTCAGTCATGAAATGACCCTCACCGTGCCACTCATCGTACGCGTCTCGGGCGCACCGATTGAGGCCCCGCCCGCCAAAACCGAATCGGCCGGACTGGGTAAGTGGATGGCCAAACTGCGCCCCATGAACAAGGCTTGAAGGCTGCCTCGCTGAAGATGTGGCCTCCTGTCTACCCGGCCAGTTCCTGAGCAACCTCGCTCAGCGATGAGGCGACCACCAGGACAAAAAGAATAGGAAATGGACGTTTGATGAACGCCTCCTTCCCCAAACTGACACAACGGAAGTTCTTCCTTCATACTGGCGCATCCAAAACAGGCACGACGGCCTTGCAGGAGATCTGCGTGCAGAATCACCAGAGGCTGCTGGACGGTGGCGTATGGTACCCCCTGCTCGATGGAGGGAATGAATACAAGCAACAGTGGCTGACTGAGGTTTTCTTGACAGGGAATCGGGCAGCCTTTGAACTGTACTTGCAGCGCATGGAGGCCGCGTGCCCCGTTGAATGCCACACCATCTTTCTGAGCTCCGAAGGGCTTTCCTACCATTTCCAGCGATTCCCTGCCAAAGGGCACCAGCTCTTCAAGGAGTTCATTCGACTTTTCAACCCGCATTGTCTCTTCGTCACACGGCCGCGAGACGAGTTTCTCGTCTCTCTCTACAAGCAAGCGATTATCAATCCCAGGATGGCCATCGCCCGGGAATACGCAACAGACGACACCTTTGAGCAATGGTCGGCACGCCCCTACATGCGCAACCTGAGCTCTCCAAAATTTCTGCCTGAGCGGTTTCAGGCGTATTTTGGCAGCGACCGCTACACAGAGCTCGGCTACACCCAGGACATCACCAAGCGCCTGTTGACAATCGTGCTCGGCAGCGAAGCTCCCGTAGACTGGGAGCCCGCCAGCCGAGCGAATGTCTCGCTGAGTACAGCCGAGGCGGAACTGGTGCGCCTGCTGAACGGCGTGAGGCTCGACAATGACACCAAGGCTGGCCTGATCGCCCGGTTCAAGTGCCGGCGCTTGGGCCAGGACGTGCCATGCCAACCCGACGATCAGATAGCCAGGTTGGTCGCAGCCCTGAGCGCGATTGACACCAGGCTGGCACAGAGTTCCAGCAACTTTACCGTCACGTCCGGCGAGGTCGAGACGGTCAAACGGGCCCTGCTGGCGGAGTTGTCGCCCGGCCCCATGGTTACGCCGATTGCAACAGCGGACACGGTGCATGACGAGGCACCCGCGAGGGTCCTGTTTGCCTGCGTGGCCGACGACAGCCACAAGTACATGGTGCAAGCGGTAAGGCTCGTGGAGTCCCTGCGGTGGTTCGGCGGGCGCTTGGCAGATGCGCCCTTCCTCGTCGGCATGATTGAACATGAGGTGCCGGATTACTCGGCCAGGCTCAAGGAGTTGGGTGCTACCGTTCAGGTGATTCCACGATTCAGCCCGCTGCATGGGCCTTCCAATAAATTGAGCATGATTGAGTGGGTGCTCACCTCGGTGCCCCCGGACAGCTATGACGTGTTGGTCTTGCTCGATTGCGATACCGTCATCGTGCAGGACCCCTCTGCCTGGTTGGCAGGTGGAGCCTTGCGCGCCAAGATGGCAGATGCTTCGACCATACCCCATGCCGCATTTCAGGCCATCTTCGAACATTTCGGCGTCCCGATGCCCTCGTCAGCCTACCGCACCAACCCTGGAGATCAGGCGACCATTTGGTACTGCAATGCAGGTGTGCTGTCATTTCCGCGCGAGGTGCTGCAGGCCTTGGGGCCGCGTTGGCTGTCCTGGAACCGCCGCTTGCTGGACGCGCTGCATGTGCTGGGACCGCACCGCTTCTTCTGTGAGCAAGCCAGCCTCAGCTTGGCGTTCGCCGAGGAGGAGGTCCCATTCGCCGAACTGCCGCTCGAGATGAATTACCCCATGCATTTCAGCGCCGAGCAAATGCCCAGGATGAAGGTCCCGGTGGACCCGGTGCTGGTGCATTACCACGACCGCCTCACGCCCGACGGCCTGCTGCCCCCTGGCCCGAACCCTGCATGTCAGATGCGTGTCGCGGCCTACAACGCCCGCGTCAGGCTCGAACGACGCCGGCACTTCGATGGCTGGCTGTTCTGGAACTTCCACTACGCCCATGCCGATGCGCCCAAGTGGGGCTCAATCATCGACTCTGGGGGGACGGAAGCCGAGTATAAGCGAGACCTATTAAAGCACGTGATGGTCTGTGATCAGCCGACCACGATTCTCGACGTCGGATGTGGCAATCTGTATGTAGGCAGTGTCCTTCCCGCGGCGGGATACACGGGCATTGATATCTCGTCCGCTATCGTCGATGTAAATCGCGAGCGCTATCCCGAGCGTCGGTTTGAATGCATAGATTTCTTGGCACCAGACCACACCGCCCAAAAGACCGAGGCCGTTGTTTGCCTCGATGTCCTGAGCCACATCGCCTCTGCACACCAATACCAAGAATTCGTTCGGCGATTGCTCGAAGCCACGGAGCGCGTCGGGATTGTCGCAGGTTATGAAGCGCCGCCTGAGAATCCTGGTGACATAACCTTCTTCCACGAGCCGTTGAGCCGAACGCTGGCTCGCTACGGGGCCCACAGCCTTCAACCCATCGGGCGTTATTCCGGAGGCACTGTCATCTGGCGCTACGGTGCCTTCGGAACGTCAACCCTCTCCCCTATGGACATGTCAGGTCAAAGCCGGTTGTTCGTCGATGACGCGATACAGAGCCCACTCGATAGCGATGCCGAGGTGCTTCGCCGTCAAATCGCCAATCAGCAAGAGATCATAGAGAGTCAATCAGAAACGATCACCCAGTTGCTTGGCTCGACCTCTTGGAAAATCACGGCATCGCTCCGGGCGCTGATGACGCGGACTCGGCAATTCGCGAGAAAGCCGTCGAAGTAGTCCCCTCCGCATCAAGGAAGCTATACCAACGAGTGGGAAACCAGTCCGGTCTTTCACTACCTTGGCCCTACTCACAACCTCTCCTAGAACGGAATGCCATGACTGATTTCGATGAAAATCCTGCCAGTGCCTCCACGCCCACGTCGCTGCCAATCGTCATCGCCGGCATGCACCGTTCCGGCACCTCCTTGATGGCCTCGTGCCTGCAAGCACTCGGCGTCGACGTGGGCAGCAACTTGATGCCGGCGAACGCCCACAACCAGAAGGGCTACTTCGAGGATGTGGAATTTGTCGACCTGCACCGGGCGATCTTTCGCGCGGCCTGCCCGGCGGAGGAACCCGGCTGGCTCGAGGTGGGCTACACCGAGAGCGAGCACCTCGACATGGCCCGTGTCGCGCCGTTCACCGAGGCGGCGAAGCAGCTCATCGAAGCACGACGCGACTTGCCGATTTGGGGCTGGAAAGATCCCCGGACCACGCTGCTTCTGCCGTTCTGGCACGAACTCCTGCCCAATGCCCGCTATGTCTTCGTTTATCGCCACCCCTGGGACGTGGCGGACTCGCTGTATCGCCGCGGCGACAGCATCATCGCCGAGCGACCGGAGTACGCCTACCAGATCTGGACCTATTACAACCGGCGCATGCTGGAGTTCTACAACGCGAACCGTGAACGCAGCCTGCTCGTCAGCACCAACGCCCTGCAGGCCCAGATGGAGCGCGTGACGCACCTCATCGAAGCAAAGTTGGGACTGTCGCTCGACGCGGAAACACCGGCCGAAAAGCTGCGCGCGATCGTTGATGGTGAGCTGCTGCGCAATCTTCCGCTCGACCATGGCACGGTGGCCCTCGCCCACGCCCATTGTCCCGATGCCGTCGCCTTGCTGAGGGCACTGGACGCAGCGGCCGACGTGCCGAGCCCCGGCGTTGCGGTCGTGCCGACGACGGCCGCTTTCGCGGCCCTTCATCGTGCGGCCGTGCAAGGCGAGAAGAACATGCCTTCCCTCCTTCGCGAGAACGAGCGCCTCGCTGCCGAATCGAATTGTCAGGCGGAAGAAGTGCGTCGCCTGCATGCTCGGGAGGCGGAATTGTCGCAATTGCTTGGCGCGCGCGACACCACCATTCAGGACATGGTCCACTCCACGTCGTGGCGCCTCACCGCGCCCATCCGCGCCATAAAAACGACCCTCCGGCGCGTGCATCGATGAGGGCAGACCTCCTTCCAATGCACGAGACCCAAGCCCTGAAAACGGATGGATAAAATGAAACTAGAATTGATATCGGTGCATGTACCGAAATGCGCGGGCAGTTCCTTTCGCGAAACGCTGGAACGGGCCTACTCGACCGATGCGGTGGCCTTCGACTATGGGGACCGTCCCGTGGACCCGTGCTCGCCCGGCAACCTGGACCCGGTGGGATACGTTGATCGCCAATGGCCGACCATCGAAGCGAACATCCAGAATAAATTGGCGGTGCATGGACACTTTCGAGCATCCAAATACGATTTCGCAGGAGACTCATGCGCCCGTATCACGTTCCTCCGGCATCCGGTCGATCGATTGATTTCCCATTACTATTTTTGGCTGAGCCTTCCGCGGCACGGCCATAGCCTCCAAGATTACCTCTTGGATCATGAGTTGACGTTGATCCAATTTGCCCAACTGCCCTACATGCAATATTTCTACACGGGCCTCTTCTTTCAGGGCGTCGACATGAAACGTTTCGACTTTATTGGACGCTGTGACGCCATGCCGACTGAAATCGAGCGCCTCGGTACGCTGCTGGGTCGGCGCCTGGAGATGAGGCATACGAATATCAACAGCTATGCAGGCTATCAGGAAGTCAGGCGTCATACCATCGATGATGCATCCACCCTTTCCACCCTCAAGTCCCTATTGGCAGATGACATTCGTTTCTACGAGCGAGCTCTCAGCTAGCTCGCGTCGCCCCCTTTCACTTCCCGTCGCGACAACGAACGGTCGCGGATTCCGCTCTCTCGGTTCATTGCCAGACATCCAGCCAAATTAGCACAAGGACCCCATGATCAGCACGGCTATCTTAATTGCGACGCAAGGCCTCATCGCCGCTCTCCTGGCGGCCATGTTCCTGGGATGGGGGAGCCTGCTGCTCGGCCGCATCCGCTCCGACGCAAGGCCTCATCGCCGCTCTCCTGGCGGCCATGTTCCTGGGATGGGGGAGCCTGTTGCTCGACCGCATCCGCTCCGACTTCGCCTCCATGCACGAGCGCATCTTCTTTGGCCTCTCGCTGGGCATGGCCCTGTGCGTGGGATTGGTTTCTCTCGTGGGACTGTTGGGAATCGCTTACCCTGCGGTGCTTCTCTTGCTGCTCGTCGGGCTATGGGGCTTGAGGAAGGTGGACTGGAAGGCGGCCTATGCCCAAGGCGTCCATTGGCCGGCCCTGTTGTTCAGCCCGACGCTGGTGATGACCCTCTACCCACCGACCGTGTGGGATGACATCAGCTTCCATCTGCCGATCGCCCAATCGCTGATCCACGCTCACCAGATCACGCTCAACGAGTTCATTCGCTACCCCTTCTTTCCTCTCAACGGGGAGTTGCTGTTCGTTCCCGGGCTACTCGTCAACACGATCAGCGCGCAGCTGGTGCCCTGGATCTGTCTGCTGACGCTCACGATTGGCTGCTTTTCCGAGGCACAGAAGCACTTCCCCGACCGCCCAGGCACGAAGTGGGCGCTCGCATTCGGGCTGACGGGCTCGTTGGTCCTGCTCGCCAACCAGTTGATGACCACGCT
>JAQSXP010000077.1 GCA_029256605.1 Devosia sp.
GGCGCTGGTGGAAGCGGGGGGGACGCGGTTCCGGCCGATCATCATGACGACCCTGGCGATGATCTTTGGCATGCTGCCCCTGGCGCTCAGTTTGCATGAGGGCAGCGGACAAAATGCGCCGATGGCTCAAGCAGTTATCGGTGGTTTGGTGAGTTCGACGGCTTTAACGCTGGTGGTGGTGCCGGTGATGTTGACCTATCTCGACAGCTTTTCGCGGTTCAGCCGGCGGTTCCTGCCCAAGGGGCCGGAAGAAAATATTGCGTAAATAGAAAGGCTTAGTGGGGGAACTAAGCTCGGGGGCTGCCGTTGGGACTTCAGGTTCAGATGAGAAATGGGGGTGCGAAGGCAGGCAAAAAGGGCCGTTTATTCATCTAGATGAACTGATTCTGAACGGGTTTTGAACGAGCCGATGCCCACCAAACGCGGTTAGCGGAAGGGGGGTGCAGCGGGTGCAAGCGAGCCGGGAGGTTAACCCGGATCAACCGCTAATTCGAACCCGATTTATGACTGATGTTGGCGTTGATGGCATGGCATCCAAAAGCCCGCGCCGTTCGTTTCGATAACACCTGTTTGATGCCGACGACAATCCATTGATCTGCTTTTCCCATCTGCGATGGGACTTCGTGCTGCAGCGCCCGCAGCACCTGATGCAGCGCTTTGCGGCCAAGCGGCGCGTGTTCTTTTTTGAAGAATATATCCCCACCGACCACAGCCTGCCTTATCTTGAATATCACCCCTTTGCCGGCACCGAGGTGGTGGCGGTGCGGCCGCGGCTGCCGCGCAGTTGGGGCGAGGCGGAACGCGAGAAGGGGCTGGCGGCATTGGTCGATCTCCTGCTCAAGCTTAATCGCGTCAGCAAGCCCGTGCTCTGGTTCTATACCCCGATGATGTATGGCTTTGCCCGGCATGTGGATGCGGCAGCGGTGATCTATGACTGCATGGACGAGCTGGCCAATTTCCGGTTTGCGCCACCCCGGCTGCGGGTGCTTGAGGCCGAGTTGCTCAAGCGGGCCGATGCGGTGTTTACCGGGGGCTACAGCCTTTATGAGGCCAAGCGGCACGCCCACAGCAATATCCACCCCTTCCCCTCCAGCGTCGATACGGCCCATTTCGCCAAGGCCCGTCGGGCCCGCCAGCCGGGCAAGACTTTCGGCTTTTACGGAGTGATCGATGAGCGGATGGACCTCGAGCTCCTAGCGCAAGTGGCAGCGCTGCGGCCGCAATGGCGCTTCGAGATCGTCGGGCCGGTAGTGAAGATCAATCCTGCCGATCTGCCGCAGGCGCCCAATCTGAGCTTTGTGGGCCAGCGTGACTATGCCGATCTGCCCGGGATCGTGGCGGAATGGGATGTGGCGCTGATGCCCTTTGCGGTCAATGAGGCTACAAGGTTCATCAGCCCGACCAAGACGCCCGAATATCTGGCCGCAGGCAAGCCAGTGGTGTCAACGCCGGTGCCCGACGTGGTGCGCCAATATGGCAATGTGCGCGGCGTCAGCATCGCGGCGGGTGCGGCCGAGTTCGTTGCCGCCTGCGAAAACGCCCTGGCATTGGCAGCAGCGCCGGGCGACTGGCTGCCAGGGGTCGACCGGATCCTGGGGGACATGAGCTGGGACAAGACGGCGCTCAATATGGACCAGCTGGTGCTCCAAGCCATCGGTGCGGCCAGCGTGCCGCTGCGCGTGCTGAATGGCCGAACCAGCCTCGGGGTCAGCTCAATGACGGCCTGAGGGCCAGGTCAGCGCGCAACCAGGGGTCGATGCCGGCCATTGGTGTGCGCGGAGTTCTTGATGATCGATGCGCTCGCGGCCACCGGGCCGTGGGCAGGTTGGCTCGAGGCGGCAAAGGCTGCCGGCCCGCCGGGGAGAAACAGCCATGCCCCAGCAAAGTGGCACTGCCCAGCGCAGCTTTTCGCCAAGCGCAGAACCGGCGCCAGCGCCGGCCTTGTTCCAGTCCTTTATCCAGGGCGGCTTCGAGTGCTCGACGCATAAGCGCAAGAGCGGGTTGCGGCTCGACATCATTGCTTCAAGCGAGCATGACCAGTTCGCGCTCGAGGATTACCGGCAGCTGCAGGGCTTTGGCATTCGCACGGTGCGCGACGGCGTACGCTGGTACCGGATCGAAACCCAGGCAGGCCAATATGACTGGTCGAGCTGGCTCCCCATGCTGCAGGCGGCGCAAACAGCGGGAACGCAGGTGGTGTGGGACCTGCTGCATTATGGCTGGCCCGACGATGTGGATATCTGGCAGCCCAGCTTTGTGGATCGGTTCGCGCGCTTTGCCGACGCGGCGGCCAGGCTGGTGCGCGAGCATAGCGATGCGGTGCCGTTTTATGCTCCGGTCAACGAAATCTCGTTTCTGGCCTGGGCGGGCGGGGATGCCCGCTATCTCAATCCATTTGCGGCGAAGCGCTCATACGAACTCAAGGTGCAGCTGGCGCGCGCGTCGCTGGCGGCAATGCATGCCATTCGCGCGGTGGACGGACGGGCCCGCTTTGTTCATTGCGACCCCATCATCAATATCGCGGCTTACCCGAGCCGGCCGGAGCAGGCCAAGATCGCGGAAGGGCATAGCCAGGCGCAGTTCCAGGGATGGGATATGCTGTCGGGCCGCCTGCTACCGGAGCTTGGTGGGAGCCTTGATCTGCTCGACATTGTCGGGGTCAATTTTTACCACAATAATCAGTGGTTCCATAAAGGGCGGACCATCAAGATTGGCTCGCCCTCTTATCGCCCGTTGCGCCAGATGCTAGCGGACACATATGCCCGCTACCGGAGGCCGTTGCTGGTAGCGGAAACGGGCATCGAGGATGAGCGCCGGCCAGCGTGGTTCGCCTATGTGGCCGACGAGGTGGCTGCGGCGCGCGCGTCGGGCGTGCCGATGGAAGGCATCTGCCTTTATCCCGTGCTCAATCATTTCGGGTGGGACGATGACCGACCGTGCCACAATGGCTTGCTGGAGCATCATCGCGAGGGCGACGGGCGGCGGGTGTATCAGCCGCTGGGCGACGAGATCATGCGGCAGCGCGCCGCCCATCCCGAATGGCATTGATGAGGGGAGCCCGTGGGCTCCCCTCAGTTTTAAGAGTGCTTAGCCTTCCAGCCAGCGCACCTGTTCGGGCGTCAGCTTGATGTCAAAGGCGGACATGCTGTCATCCAGTTCGGCCAGGGTGCGGGGGCCGATCAGTGGCACGACCGGGAAGGGCTGGTGCAGCACATAGGCGAGCGCCACATGGATGGGGCTCTTGCCCAGTTCGCGGGCAAGTTCCACGGCGCGATCGCGGCGGCCGAAGTTCTTCTCGTTGTACCAGACGCGTACCAGTTCCTCGTTGTCGAGCTTGTCCCGGCCGGCACGGTCGGTAAAGAAGCCGCGCCCTTGGCTCGACCAGGCGAAGTTGGGAATCTGCCGGTCACGGAACCAGGCTTTCCATTGATCGTCGGAGGAGGACACGCAGCCGGGCCAGATGACGTCCTGCATTTCGGCGAGGGCGAAGTTGTTGGAGAGGGCGCCGGGCTTCTGCTTGCCGGTCTTTTCGGCATAGGCGATGGCCTCGTCCATGCGTTCGCGCGTCCAGTTGGAGCCGCCGAAGATGCCGCGGATGCGACCGGCCTGGACCTCGCGGTCCATGGCGTCGACGAATTCACCCACCGGGACATCGGTGTTGTCGCGGTGCATGAAGTAGATGTCGACATAATCGGTTTGCAGCCGGTCGAGCGACTGGGTCAGCTGTTTGCCGATCTGGTCGGGGTAGCACAGGGGCGAATGGGCGCCCTTGCCGATCAGCACCGCCTGTTCGCGGGTTCCGCGGCTGGTGTGCCACTGACCGAAGAGGGTTTCGGTATAGCCGGCGCCGTAGACAAAGGCGGTATCAAAGAGATTGCCGCCCTTTTCCCAATAGGCATCCATCAGCACTGAGCCCGAGGCAAAGGTGCGGAAGTCTTCAAAGCCGAGCGCCACGGCGGAAAGAGCCTTGGGGAGGCCCGGCAGGTTGCGGCGCGGAATGGTGGTCCCGCCGGTGCGCAAGGGTTCGCCCGAGACGGTCGAGGTGGCGCGGGTGGATTGCTCGATGGCGAACTCGACGCCGGCTTCCTTGCGCCAGAGATCAAGCACTTTCGCATTGCCCAAAGAATCGGCCCAGGACATGCCCGGGGCATCGAGCTGGGTCTTGCCGGCAAGGATGGCCTGGCTTGCCGCTTCCGCTTCAAACGAGAACAGATGGGCGTCGATGCCGAGATCGATAGTTTCGCGGCTGCCATCGGGCTTGACGATGTCGATCCGGCCAGGGCCGCCGGCATTATTGGGGCCACCGGCAAACCAGAAGCGGGGCACCTCGATGCGGCCTTCCGAGCCCATGATGCGCAAGGTGTTGTCGAGATTGACCAGCACAGCGCAGGAGACCTGGGCGACGATGCCATTGGGGAAGGTGAGGGTGGCGGCGGCCCAATCGTCGGTGCCTTCGGCGTTGAGACGGGCGGTGCCGGTGACCTTGACCGGATCAAGGAAAGGCTGGTTTTGGGTGGCGCCGGCAATAAAACGGGCTATCGAGACGGGATAGCAGCCCACATCCATGATGCCGCCGCCCGCCAGATCATTGCTGAACAGGCGATGCTCGGGCATGAACCGCGGCATCTGGAAGCCAAAGCTCGATTCAATCATCCGGACTTCGCCGATGGCGCCCGAAGCGATGAGCTCGCCCAGTTTGCGGGTGACGGGATGCAGGCGATACATGAAGGCTTCGGCGGCAAAAGTGCCGGCCTGGCGATGGGCGTGGAACACCGCGTCGGTCGCGGCAGCCGACAGGGTCATCGGCTTTTCCACCAGCACATGCTTGCCGGCCCGGGCGGCCTTGATGGCCCATTGCGCATGGAAGGGGTGGGGGGTCGAGATATAGACCGCGTCCACTTCGGGATCATCCAAGAGGGCCTGATAACCATCGACGATCCGCGCGCCGGGGAGGTTCTCGGCGAGGTCGGGCTTGCCCGGATTGCGCGCGCCAATGGCAACGAGTTTGCCGCTCTTGGCCTGGGCGAGGCCGAGCGCGAAGGCCTTGGCGATGCCGCCTGGCCCCAGAATGCCCCAGCGGACGGGATTGGTTGCAGTCATGGTTGGTCCTTTGCAGAAAAGTGGATCAGCGCAGCCGTTGACCGGCAGCGTCGAAGAGGAAGGCTTTGGCTGAACTGATGGAGACCACCAGCGCGTCGCGGCGGGTTTCGTGACGCGATTCCTCGCGCTCGATCACGAGCGGCTCGCCCGATTTGGTGTTGGCGTAGAGGTATGAGGTGGAGCCTAGATGCTCGGCCACGTCGACGGCCAGGGGCAGGTCGAGATCGCCGGCACCCGCTTGCCCCCAATGCTCGGGGCGCACACCCAGGGTGACGCGGTCGCCCGCGCGCAGGCCCGGCGCGACGACAGGCATGGGCAAGCGGGCCTTGTTCTGGTTGATGAGCTCGATCAAGGTGCCAGTGGGACCGTTCTGCACCACCTCGCCGGCCAAAAAGTTCATCTTGGGCGAGCCGATGAAGCCGGCGACGAACTGGTTGGCGGGATCGTCGTAGAGCTCGAGCGGTGCGCCCATCTGCTCGATGCGCCCTTCGCGCAGCACGACGATCTTGTCGGCAAGGGTCATGGCCTCGGTCTGGTCGTGGGTGACATAGATCATGGTGGTGCCCAGCTCCTTGTGGAGTCGGGCGATCTCGACTCGCATCTGCACGCGCAGCTCGGCATCGAGATTGGACAGGGGCTCATCGAAGAGGAAGGCCTGGGGCTCGCGCACAATGGCGCGGCCAATGGCGACGCGCTGGCGCTGGCCGCCCGAGAGCTGCTTGGGGCGGCGGGCGAGCAGGGGCTCAATCTGCAGGATCGCGGCGGCGCGCCTGACGCGGCGCTCGGTATCGGCGCGATCATTGCCGTTCATGCGTAGCCCGAAGCTCAGATTCTGCTCGACCGTCATGTGGGGGTAGAGCGCATAGGTCTGGAACACCATGGCAATGCCGCGCTCGGCGGGCTCGACATCGTTGACGGTGCGCCCGCCAATGCCGATCTCGCCGGTGCTGATGTCCTCAAGCCCGGCGATCATGCGCAGGAGCGTGGACTTGCCGCAGCCGGAGGGGCCGACAAAGACGACGAACTCGCCATCGGCCACGTCGAGGCTGACGCCGTGGATGATGGGGACGGCGCCAAAGCGCTTGGTGACATTGCGCAGGGAAACTTCGGCCATGGCGGCGCTCCTATTTGATGGCGCCGGCGGCGATGCCGGCAATGAAGTGGCGCTGCAAGAGGAGGAAGACGACGAGCATGGGCGCGGTCAGCAGCACGGCGCCAGCCATGATGCCGCCCCAGGACACTTTGGTCAGCCCGATCAGCGAGCCCAGCGCCACGGGGGCGGTGAACATGGCGCGGTCGGTCGAGATCAGGAGGGGCCAGAGATAATTGTTCCAGGAGGCGAGGAAGAGGATGATCGAGAGGGCGGCGATGGTGGGGCGGGCGAGCGGCATGGCGACAAAGAGATAGATCTTCCATTCCTTGACGCCCTCGACGCGGGCGGCATCGAAAAGGTCATTGGGCATCATGGAAAAGGCCTGGCGCATGAAGAGGACGCCGAGGGAATTGAAGAGGGGCGGCACGATCAGCGCGATCCAGGTATTGGCGAGTTTGAAGTCGCGGGCGACCATGACGAATTGCGGGATCACCACCACGAAATAGGGCAGGGTGATGGTGCCGAGGATGATGGCGAGGACGAGGGGCTTGCCGACGAACTCGTAGCGGGCGAGGGCCCAGCCGGCCATGGAGGTGAGAAAGACCGACAGGGCGGTGTAGATGACGGCGACGATCACCGAAACGCCGAGGGCGCGCAGGAAATCGGTATCGGCCTGCATGTTGGCGATGTTGGCGAAGAACTGGTCGGAGAACCAGAGTTCGATATTGGGCGAGAAGATGCCGTAGTCGGGCATGGTGGAGAAGACCAGCATCATCCAGAGCGGGAAAAGCCAGAGGAGCGCCAGCGGCAGGAGCAGCAGGTGGAGGGCGATGGTTTGGGTGCGTTCGCGGCGGGACTTGCTCATTTGGGCTCCCTTCCGAGCCAGAGCTGGGCCA
>JAQSXP010000078.1 GCA_029256605.1 Devosia sp.
CCGGCCATTGAACAGCACCGCTTCATCCCCAACGCTTTTGCGCAGCACGGCTGCCAGATATAGGGACTGCTCCTTACCCAGCGTGATGGTGGTCTGGGGGCCCAGATCTGGCTCGACGAAAAGGCGGGGCAGGGCGGCGTGGGAGCGGGGCATGTTCGGGTCCGGATGGTCGGCGCAAAGGCGGAGTGGCGTGAGCGTCGCGCTGAGCTCTACTCTAAATCTCCCAAACGCAGTAGAGCAGCATCCACAGCGGGTGATCCCCGCGCAAGCAAATGAGGACAGCATGGCGAGCCCATTGGCAGCTCAAATCGCAACCGGCGTTGCCGATGCCCCGCAGAACAATTGGGTCGATCGCTTCGCGCCCGCCTGGCTCAAGCCCTATGCGCGCCTCGCCCGGTGGGATCGGCCGATCGGCTTTTGGCTGCTGTTCTGGCCTTGCGCCTGGGGCTTGGGGCTTGCGGCTGTTGCCGACCCGGTCCGCGGCTATGATTGGCGAGCCGCCGTGTTGATGTTTGTGGGCGCGGTGCTGATGCGTGGCGCCGGCTGCACCTTCAACGACTTCGTGGATCGCGACATCGATACCAAGGTGGCGCGGACCCGATCCCGGCCGATCCCCTCGGGCCAGGTTTCGGCAAAAAAAGCGCTGGTGTTTCTGGTGGCGCAGGCACTGCTGGGACTGCTGATCCTGCTGCAGTTCAATCCCTTCACCATTGTCCTCGGCGTAGCCTCGCTGGTGCTGGTCGCCATCTACCCCTTCATGAAGCGCGTCACCTGGTGGCCGCAGGCCTTTCTGGGCCTCGCCTTCTCCTGGGGCGCGCTGATGGGGTGGTCAAGTCAGACGGGCGGGCTGTCGGTCGCGCCGCTGCTGCTTTATTTTGGATGCATCCTCTGGACCATCGGCTACGACACGATCTACGCCTTGCAGGACGTGGAAGACGATGCCCTGATCGGGGTCAAATCCACCGCCCTGCTGTTTGGCAAGCGCGCCAGAGCCATTGTGACCGGCTTCTATGTCGCGGCCTTTCTCTTGTGGTTAGCGGCGGCGGTGCTGGCGGGCGCAGGGGTGCTATTCGCCCTCTTTTCCCTGATCGCGCTGGGGCTCTTGTTCTGGCAGGTGCAAACCCTTGATGCGGCCGCGCCCGGCAATGCGCTGTTGCGCTTCAAGAGCAATCACTATGTGGGGGTTGTGCTGACCCTCGCCCTTCTCGCCGAATGGGTCTGGTAACGGGCGCGAAACGCAGAAGGGACCAGCCGCACCACCGACTGGTCCCTTCCCACGTGCTTGGAGGCAACTCGGAAATCTAGTTCGCTTCGTTCTGACCGGGCTTGCGGCGATTGAGGAAACGCGGCCGGCGGGCAGCGTCGGCGGCGAGACGGCGGCGAGCCACCGCTTGACCCAGCATTACCCCGTCAACCTGCTGCGAGTAGGGCAGGTAGGTGCCGTCGCCCGCCTTGATGAACAGCGGCAGGCGCAGCTTGCGGCCCCAGTTCTGCCATTCGGCAACGACGTTCTGGTTGCCCGCTTCTTCGAACACCCGGTAATTCAGTTCTTCATCGGCGTGGACGAGCTCGATGGCGCTGGTCAGGGCGCCTTCGGTGGAAATCGACGTTGCGACGGCCACGCCGATAAATTCATGCACCGGCACCTTGATCTTGATCACAAGGCCGCTCTGTTCGAGCTGCTTGCGGACCGTCACGGTTTTCACCGGTTCCTTGGGGCCGTTATCGTTTGCTGCAACAAAGCGACGGTCGATTACCCCTGGGCGGCCAAATGCCAGCACCACCGAACCGCCTTCTATGGCTAAGCCTTCACCCATTTGATCTGCCTTCCTGCTAACCCCGAGGGCTTATTGCGTGCCCTCTTTTGTGCGGCCAACTTAGCGCGTCCCCTTACCTGCCACCTTAATCCGCTCGGTTAAGTTTATCTTGTTTTCCTGCAGGGTTAGCAGGACGTGACCCGCTGTAGGACCCAGTTAACTGCAATTGTACGGGCTCCCCATATGGGCTAGCGACCCCGGTTTGGGACGGGCGAAATGTCCCATGCCAGCTTGCCGCTTGTTCTGAGCCGGGCAGCGGCCTAGAACCGGCGCCATGCAAGCAGCCCTCACCAGCGCCCGAGACGATCTTGAACTGTTGCGCACCAGTGCGGTCGCCGCAGGGCTCATCGCCTGCGGATTTTTTCGCGCTCCGGTGAAGGCCTGGACTAAGGACAATGCCTCCCCGGTCAGCGAGGCCGACATTCTGGTGGACCGGTACCTCGCCGCGTCCTTGCTGGCGGCCCGCCCCGATTATGGCTGGCTCAGCGAGGAAACGGCGGACAATCCCTCGCGCCTGTCCTGCCGCCGGGTGTTTGTCGTCGATCCCATCGATGGAACGCGTGGCTTTTTGCGCGGTGAAGACAGCTGGACCGTTTCCCTGGCGGTGGTCGAGGATGGTGTGCCCATTGCCGGGGTGGTGTATGCGCCAGTGCGCGACGAAATGTATGACGCGTGTCGCGGCCAGGGGGCGCGCTTGAATGGATCGGCCGTGCAGCGCCGCCGTCGCGCCGGCGCCTTGCCGGTAATCCCCGCCCCGACTGCGGTGCATCAGGAGCTGGCGGCGGGGGGGCTCGATTACACGCGGGGGCCCTCGTTTCCGTCCTTGGCGTACCGGCTGGTGCAGGTGGCAACGGGCCAACTCGATGCGGCCGTTTCGCGCCGGGGCGCCCAGGATTGGGATATCGCCGCGGCCGCGCTGATCCTCGAAGAGGCGGGCATCCCGCTTGTCGATGTGTGTGCCGGACCACCCGTGTTCAACAAACGCGATGTTCGCCACGGCGCGCTTGCGGCCCTGAGCGACATGAGCCTAAAACCCCTTGTTCATTCGGCGCTGATCAAGGTCTATGGATGCCCATCCCCGGCCGAGCCGGCGCTCGATCCTCCCCAGTCTTCGTGATGGAACCCGCGTTATGCCAAGCACCAAACCAGATCCCGAAAAGCAACTGCTTCACCTCGTGATTGGCGGGGAGTTGTCGAGCCTCGAGGGTGTGACCTTCGCCGACCTAGACAAGGTCGACATTGTTGGCGTGTTCCCCAACTATGCCACGGCTTATGCCGCCTGGAAGCAAAAGGCGCAGATGACGGTAGATAGCGCGCAGACCCGCTATTTCATCGTGCATCTGCACCGCTTGCTCGACCCACGCCCGAGCTAGGCCTCGACCAGGGCCGCAAGCACCGCCTCGATAGCGCCGGGTGGACCAATATGCTCCCGGCCGAGCGCGCCAAGGCGCGTGCGCTTGGCCGTATCCTCAAGCAAGTCCCGCAGTGCCTCGCCGATGGCCGTCGGTTGCGGCGCGACGACAACGCGCGCTTCGCCGAAGAGGTTCTGCTCGTCGTTGAAGCGCGAGCGGCGGTCTCGCGGATTGATGAAGGTGATGACGGGCTTGCCGAGGCCCAGCGCCTGAACCGTGGCCGTGCCCGCCTGGGACAGCACCAGGTCGGACTGCGCGAGCAGGCTGCCCAGAGCCGCGCCTCTCGCCATGTTGATCGTCAGGCCTTCTTCGCCCAGCGTGCCCAGATCGTTGGCTTCGTGGCTGAGCAGGCCAATGCGCCCCAGACCGGCTGAGCGCGCCAGTTCATCGATGTTGACGCTGCCTGCCACGGCCAGAAAGACATCGGGGCGCATCTCGTTGGGCAAAGTGCGGAGCGCCGCGACCTGCAGCGCAAAGCTTTCCGCCGTGAGCTGCCGGCTGCCGGGCAGCAGGGTGACGCCGTTGGGCACCGTATCCATCATGATATTGCCGGCGCAGCGGGCATCCACACCGATCGACTGGAGCATCTCTGCAAGCTTGGGGCTGCGGCAGAACACCGTGCGGCAGGTGCGCTTGATCGCCCAGCGTTCGGCGGCAGAATACAGGCGCGCCGCACCGGTCTTGTAGACATCGAGGTAAAACAGATCGAGGTGGCCAGTCACCAAGCCGGCGAGCACGCCGACCATGTCACCTACAACCACAACCCGCTCATACCGGCCGACGCACTGGCGCACGAACCGCAGGGCCGGGGGGATGATCGCCAGTCCGCCGCTGGCAACGTCACGCCGCAGCGAGCCCTTGACGTTACGCCAGCCTTCGGAGGCGAGGCTCGCCCGGGGACCAACGATCGGGCAAATGCCGGCGTAAGCATTGCCCGCCCCGATCATCGGATAGGCCTCGGCGCGCATGCCGTCTGGCAAGCGGGCAATAATCGCGGCAGCGATGCCGTCTTCGCCATGCCCATTCGAAATGAACAGCAAGGGCCGGCGGGGTGCGGCTGGCACCACGCTCAGGATCCCAGGCCGTACCGCTCATAGGCCTCATGTGCAGCGGCGGCATCGACATAAGCCTCTTGCCGATCAACATTCCAGTAGCTCAACTCGTCGAGCGGAATCGCCTTGCCGGTAATGGCGCAACGCACAAAGGTGCCTAGCTTGAGCACGACATAGTCCCCGTCGAGATAGCGGATCACTGCCTCGCTGGCGGAAAAGCCCTTGTCAAAAATGTTCATGCCGCAGCTCCTTGTCGTCGCCCTCGATATAGCGCTCCCGGGCTCCGATCAAAAGAGGCTCTCCTGCGCTTCTGGCTCGGGCGTGGCGGGGCGCGGCTTGCGCCGCGGGCTGGGCGGAGCGCCGGTGATGGTCGCGGAAGCCTGTCCGTCGGTGAACTCGATGGCCACAGTCTGACCTGGCTGCAGCTCGGCTCGTTCGCGCACCAGATTGCCCTCGTCGTCCTTGATGACGGCAAAGCCACGCGCCAGCACGCTTTTGTAGCTGAGCGAGACCAGCAGCTTGCCCTCCTGGTTGAGGGCGGCGCGCCGGTCGGTTAGTCCGAGGGCTACGCTTGAGCGCAACCGCGCCGCAAGGGGCGCCAATTGGCTGCGCCCGTGCCGCAGTTCGGCCTGCAAGCTGCGCGGGGAGAGCTTTGGTGCCACGGCCTCGAACAAGGCGCGCTTGCGCTCGAGCAACCGGCTGGCCACTGCATCCAGCCGCCCCGCACGGGGATCATAGGTAAAGCGGGCCCGCTCCACATTGAGGCAGAGCCCGCTATTGGCACGATGGCTCAGATTGCGCAGACGTTCCGCGCCGTCCCGGTGTCGCTGCTCCAGCAGCTGCGGGCGCAGCTTGGGCTCCACGCGCGACAGCCGCATGCGCTGCTCCTGCACCGAGTGGCGAAGGCACGAGAACAGATTGCTTGAAGCATGGTCGAGCCGCTGGCGCTGCGTGGCCACGAGATCTGAAGCGCGCGGCAGGCCGGCGGCAATTGCTCGATAGCGATCGCGCGCGTTGTTGACGAGACGCCGGCTGGCGCCGCGTTGGCGGGCGCCGAGGTCATCGACATAGCCGATCAATTCGGCGCGCACCGGCACTGCCGCTTCGGCAGCAGCAGTTGGGGTCGGGGCCCGCATGTCGGACGCATAATCGACGAGCGTCGTGTCGGTCTCGTGTCCCACCGCCGAGATCACCGGAATGGCGCTGTTGGCGACGGCGCGCACCACCGCTTCCTCGTTGAAGCCCCAGAGATCCTCGATGGAGCCACCGCCGCGGGCCAGGATCAGCAGGTCCGGGCGAGGGATCGCGCCGCCGACCGCCAGGCCATTAAAGCCATCAAGCGCGGCGACCACTTCCGGCGCGCAGGTGTCGCCCTGCACGCGCACGGGCCAGACCAGCACGTGGCTGGGGAAGCGATCCTCAAGGCGATGGAGGATGTCGCGGATAACGGCGCCGGTGGGCGAGGTGATAACCCCGATCACCCGGGGCAAATAGGGCAGGGGGCGCTTGCGCTCGCGCGCAAACAGGCCCTCGGCCAGCAGCTTCTTGCGCCGCTCTTCCAGCAGCGCCATCAGCGCGCCGGCACCGGCGGGCTCGATATTGTCGATGACGATCTGGTATTTGGAGGAACGCGGGAAGGTGGTGAGCCGGCCGCTCGCAATCACTTCCATCCCTTCTTCGGGCTTGAAGCTGAGGCGCGGGTAGCTCGTTTTCCACACCACGGCATCGATCGCCGCGTTCTCGTCCTTGAGCGTGAAGTAGCAATGGCCAGAGGCGTGCTGGCCGCGAAAGCCCGAAATCTCGCCGCGCACTCGCACCGAGCCGAATTCATCTTCCACCGTCCGTTTCACCGCCTGAGCGATCTCGGACACAGTGAATTCGGCGGCATTGGTCAAAAGCTGGGGCATGGGATTGTGGTGCTCCGAAGGGGCAGCTCAGTCAAGTGCGCGGCCTATTCGGCGGCCACAGAGTTTGCAGCGGGCTGCACGTGCAGATTGCCCATCGAGCTGACAATATGATTGGCGAGCGCATCATAGATGCTGCCATAGGCGTGGCTCGCGCGCAGCAGCGCCAGTTGAGCATCGCCGAGGCGCGGCAGGTTCTGGTCATCGCTCACCACGCGCATGCCCGGCTGCAGCGCGCTCTCAGGTAGGAACCCGACGGCTAGGTCCGACAGCACCGCGCTCGAGATCGCAAGAGCGTTCGAGGAGGTGTAGGCGATGCGATAATCCTTGCTGACCCGATTGAGCGCCTCCACGGCATCGGCGCGCCAGATGCAGCATTGCGGGCCGCAGGCGATCGGCAGCGGGTCGCTCCCCAGGGCTTGCCCGCCGTGCGAGGCGACCCAGAACATCTTTTCGGTGCGGAAAAGTTCGCCAAACGTGTTGCCGGTGCCCTGGGTGAACACGATCAGATCATAGCGCCCCGCTTTCATCCCCTCGAGCAACTGTTCGGATGCCATGCAGGCGACATCGACAACGATCTTGGGGTGGGTCCGCTGGAAGTTCGAGAGGATGACCGGCAGCAGCCTGACCGCATAGTCATCGGGCACGCCGAAGCGGATCGAGCCGGCCAGATCTCCTTCGGAGAAATGATCGATGATCTCGGCATTGGTGCGCAGCATCTTGCGGGCGCGTGAGTAGAGCGCCTCGCCATGATTGGTCAGCGCGACGCTGCGACCGTCGCGCGTCAGCAATTGGTGCCCGAGGCGCTCTTCGAGCCGCTTGATCTGCATCGATACGGCGGACTGCGTCTTGTTCACCCGTCGCGCGGCCTCGGTGAAGCTGCCGCAGTCGGCAATGGCGCAAAAGCTCTGCAACTGATCGAGATCGAGTGGAACGGCCATAGCGAGCATCACCGCATTTGATGGGAAGGATGAAATCTATTTGTTAGACGAATAGATGTCCAGCCCATACTCCTTACCTACCGGCAGCCCGATGTCGCCGGTTTCGCCCACGTTTTTGGCGTGTTTTCTGAGGATCAATCATGGCGCACTCGCTTCTTGGCGAGCGGTCTGTCACGGCCGCTTCCGCTTCACCTCGTCCCCTGCTCGCCCTGCGGCGTTTCTGGGCGCAGGCACAAGCCGCGCGAGCCCGTCGCACTGCGCTGCGCACCTTGCTTGAGCTCGAGGATGCCCGCCTCGAGGATCTGGGGATTAGCCGCAACGATATCCTTGAGGCCGCTCGGCACGCAAGCCAGTCTCCCGGCCTGCGCCTCTCGGCAGCGCGGGCTCGCAACGCCCGGCGCTAAACCAGTTCGCACCGGCAGACCGGCCGGTGCCTTTGCGTTGGCCTGAGCGGTTCATGAACTGCTCCCGCCATCTCCCGGGCCGGTTTTGCCACCGACCCTTTTCCTGATGACTTGCCGGACAGTGCCCTGGGCACTCGTCCGGCTTTTTTTGGGGATGGTTCGCCCGATCAGGGCAGCTTGGCAAAGCCGTCGGCAAAGCCGTTGAGCGACACGGGAATACCGATGCCTTCCTCGGGGGTCTTGAACACCACAAAGATCGCGTCCGTGCCGGTCGAGAGCGTTTCGATCAGCGCATCATCGAGCATCACTTCGGCCACGCAGCCATTGGGCAGGCAGCGCACAAAGGCGACGCGTCCCATATCCTTGCCATCGACATTGAGCCCGAGGCCGTTGGGCAGCAACACGCCAAGCGGCGCCAGCACCCGCAACAGCCGCGCTTCGCGGTCAGCGGTCTTGAGCACAATCACGGAAAGCCCGACATTGGGCTGATCCTCGGCCATCACATTCTGGATAATGGCGCATTGCTCAAAGCTAGCCCCTGGCGGGGTGTCGCAGCTCATCTGCCAGTCGCCGAACTGCTCGCGCACCGTTCCCTGGGCATTGGCGGCAACGCTCGAGCCGAGCATGGCCATGAGCACAACGCCGGCAAAGGCGAGATGGTGCTTGAAATTGTGCATCACTTTTCCTGTCTTTAGCCGTAATGCCCGCGCGCGCAGGAATGGCCATATATCTCCGACAACGGTCAAGCCGCCGTCACCCAAAGCAGTGCCTTGTAAACTGACATGAGCGTTCAACTGCGGCAAGGGTGAGGCACCAAGCAGCCGGCAGGTGCATTTTGACGCAGAGTTGGACAGTGCCGGCGCGATGGACTCACTTGGTTTGATGTGGTTTAGGTCTGTCCAGAGTTCTGCGCTCCGAGGTTGAGTCGGGGCGGCGTTAGCTATGCCGCAATGCCTCCTCAATCCCGGTGTGGATGCACCAGTTGATGCCGATAGGGGGTTTGTGTGACCAGGCAAGTCTTTGGAAGATTGAGTGCTGCTGCGGCAGCTGCGCTCGCACTACTCCCGGCTGCGGCCTTGGGGCAGGAGCAGGCGAACCAGGGTTATGCCGCTCCGGGCCAAATTCACCTGATGGACTCTGTGACGCCGATCATGGACTCCATCACCGCGTTCCACGACGGCATCCTGATGTGGACCATCTCCTTCATCGTCCTGCTGGTGCTGGCGTTGCTGATCGTTGTGATCATGCGATTCAACGCCAAGGCTAATCCTGTGCCTGCCCGCTTTACCCACAACACGCTGGTTGAGGTGGTCTGGACCGTGCTGCCCGTGGTGGTGCTGATCATCATCGCTATTCCGTCTTTTGGCGTTCTGGCTGATCAGCTGATCACGCCCAACGGCGAGCGCAAATATCTGGGCTCCAATGTGTTCTCGTTCGGGGAAGTGGAAGTTCCGGCGCCTTCGCTGACCATCAAGGCAACTGGCCAACAGTGGTATTGGGACTATGAATATGTCGACCAGGGCGTCGGCTTCACCCAGCTCCTGCTGCCCGAAGAAAGCACGGATGGCACCGATCGCCCGACCGTAAAGCCGAACCAGCCACGTTTGCTGGCTGTCGATAACGAGCTGGTGGTTCCGGTCAATGCTACCGTGCGCCTGCAGGTGACGGCTGATCCGGCTGGTGTGATCCACGCCTTTGCGGTGCCTTCCTTCGGCATCAAGATGGACGCGGTCCCCGGCCGTCTGAACGAGACCTGGTTCAATGCGCGTGAAACCGGCATCTATTATGGTCAGTGCTCCGAGCTCTGCGGCAAGGACCATGCCTATATGCCCATCGCCGTGCGCGTGGTGACCGAGCAGGAATTTGCGACTTTCATGACTGCGCTTGAGGGTGGCGACTTTGCTGCCGCCAGTGCGACGCTCGCGGCAGTCCAGTAAGAACACGGGTTAGGGGATCCTTTTCCAAAATGGCTGATATTGCTAACCTCGAAGCCCAAGCCACCGGACATGCGCATGTAGCGCATGATCCGCACCAGCCGACCGGCTGGCGCCGCTGGGTCTATTCAACCAACCACAAAGACATCGGTATCATGTACCTGATCTTCGCCATCGTGGCGGGGATCATCGGCGGCCTGCTGTCGGGCGTGATGCGCCTTGAGCTGCAGGAGCCGGGCATCCAGATCTTCCACGGCCTGGCAGCGATGGCCTATGGCATCGAAGGCGGCGAAGCGCTCGACGCTGGCAAGCACATGTACAATGTGTTCACCACCGCGCACGCGCTCATCATGGTGTTCTTCCTCGTGATGCCCGCGACCATGGGTGGCTTTGCCAACTATTTCGCGCCCCTCATGATCGGTGCGCCCGATACGGCGTTCCCGCGCATCAACAACATCGCGTTCTGGCTGCTGCCGCCCGCGTTCATCCTGCTGCTGATGTCGCTGTTCTTTGAGGGCACTGGCACCTATGGTCTTGGCTTTGGTGGCGGCTGGACCGTTTACCCGCCGCTCTCGACTGCCGGTCACCCTGGCCCCGCGCTGGACTTCGCGATCCTCGCGCTGCACGTGGCCGGTATCAGCTCCATCCTTGGTGCGATCAACCTGATCACCACCATCTTCAACATGCGTGCTCCTGGCATGACGCTGCACAAGATGCCGCTGTTTGCCTGGTCGGTGCTCGTCACCGGGTTCCTGCTGCTGCTGGCCCTGCCGGTGCTTGCTGGCGCCATCACCATGCTGCTGACCGACCG
>JAQSXP010000079.1 GCA_029256605.1 Devosia sp.
GAACATCACGGCCTTGACCAAGCTGTCGAAGGCGGCGCTCGTGGCCTTCACAGCCAAAGGCTCCGGATCTCTCGTCAATATCGGATCGGGCGCAGGCTTTGCACCCTTTCCAGGAATTCCGATTTATGGCGCGACCAAAGCCTATGTGTATCTGTTGACCCAGAGTCTTCAGAGCGAGGTCAAAGACACCGGTGTTCACGTTCAACTCGTCCTGCCTGGTGCAGTTCTTTCAGAAGGATGGGACGTCGCCGGTGGCGCCGACCTCGATCCCCTACCGTTGAGCGTCGTCATGACGGCGGAGGACTGCGTAGATGCAGCGCTGGCCGGTTTGGATCAGAAGGAATTCGTCACGGCGCCATCTCTCCACGACGAAGCTGACTTCCGCAACTACGAAGCGGCCTCTGCCACACTCCTTCAGAGCATGTTTGATGCCGAGCCCGCCAGCAGGTACGGGTTGAGCCGATAGACGCGCAGCAGAGGCGTTGAGGGCGGCTCTTGAGATCCAATACCAAGGGCTGCCTGTCGCCTTTCCGCCTCCTGGAAGACGTTCCGTGCGGGCAACCGGAACGGCAGCTTTTAGGACTTGGGTAGGACAGGTTGATTGTCCGAAATGGGGCGCGCAGCTGCCGCTGGTTCACATGCTGCGAAACGATGGTAACCCTCAGAAGTCGTCTTTCAACTCAGCTGCCACTTCGCGAACCGGCGCGGAAATGCCAACTGGTCGTCGAGCCTAGCGATCTGCGGCACTAGATTGTGACCGTCATCACGGAAGAGATCCACTCCCGCGATAGCGGCGGCTTCGAACACAAGGCCGATCTCTGACTTTAGACTTCCAGCCTCAATCGCGCGCAGCGTAATTTTCGATGCTTGCGTCCGAGCCGGATTTGCTTGCCCAGAACCGACGCTGCGTCAACCGCCGCCATGGAATATGTTCTGCTAGCGGTCATCAGTTACCAGCCGGTGCAAAAATGGCCGCCAGCGAAGTCGCCTTCTCAGATCTCGGTAGCCTCAGACAGCGAGAGAGCGTCGTCGACATCTACGCCAAGATACCGCACGGTGTTCTCGATCTTGCTGAGGCCGAGCAGGATCTGGATGGCTCGCAGGTTCCCTGTGGCCTTGTAGATGAGCGACGCTGTGGTACGGCGCAGAGAATGGATGCCATATTCCTCAGGCGTAGGACGATAGCCGTCACCCACTCGTCCGCCAGCCTGGCGTATTGGCGAGGTACCTAGGTGGCCATCGGCCACGACACGGCTTGGGAAGGCGAAGTCATCGATAGTGCCACCGCGTCGCTCAAGCCACTGTAACAGCGTAACACCAGTAACCGTCCCAATTTCAGGCCGCGCCCGCACTACCAAGTTACGCTCGTTACAGGTCGTCCGAGGAGCCATCCAAAATCCGCCCATCGAGAATGCGGACCCGAATGAGCTTACCGCCCGGGCGGCGTGCTGGGTCGTTCCGCACCAGTCCAGCTTCCTTCAGCGCTGTAGGGATATTGCCCCCGAATTCGCGGAGCGACTGCCAGGCTTTCGGTCGCAACAAAAATCCCATTGGTTCCTTGCGCAAATAGCCAAACTCGCTCTCTGTTGCGGCGTCTGCCCCTTCCCAGGGCATGAAGTTCTTGGCGTTGCGATGGAGCCATTCGCGCGCCTGGGACAGAGGGTCAGGCATCTGACTCTGCGCGCGGGCTTTGATCCAGTCCGAAGCGCAGCGAGCAACTTGTTTGACTGCATGGCCCGGCGGCCATGGAAGAATCTTGAGCTCTATAGCCAATTCGCCTGCCGCCGCCAAAAGTGCGAAATTGCTATACGCCCGACGGGCTACACTGTCCGCCTCGGCTGGCAAAGTGTCCGCTACAAAGCTTGCTCGCGCGCCGGACAGCTTGTGCCTCGCCCAATCGGTATCAATCGCGAGCCGCTCAATGAAGGCCAGTGAAACGTCGCCCGTGCTCCGACTTGCCACCGTCTTGAGGTGGTCAGATAGAGCCGAGCCGTCAGAAAAGTCGTGCAACTGGTCGAATAGACCGTGACCCCGCGCGGCATCGGCCGGCAAATCCATGACGCGGACGGCCTGACCCTCGCGCATGGTGGGAGCGCCTGCCCATTCGGCAATTTTTTCCTCGAGGCTGATTTCCCCTGACGACAGGAATACAAGCTGCCAGACTGCTGTCGTCGCCTGGCGACCGGCACCGTTGGCGCGCTGCTTTCCGTGTCCGTTGCCTAGCATATATCCGATCTGTGCCGCCGCCCGTGGGTCGATCTGAGCGAGTTCATCCAGGATCAAGAGGCGATTGTTGTGCTTGGAAGCCATGGCCTCGATGCCATTCTCAGTGGATCGCCAACTACAAATCTCTCGACTGGCTGGACCATGAACCGAGGCGGCAACCGCCAAGGCCGTTGTTTTGCCAGTGCTGGAAGAGCCATTGATGTGAATCCCAAAACCGCCCTGATCATCGAGAAGTCCGATGCAAAGGCCGGCGAAAGCAGCGCAAAGAGCGATCACCAATCGAGAATTGTCCTGGGCAAGCCGCGCAATCTGCTCCTGCCACAAGGCCAGTTCGGCCTCGTTGCTGTCCGGCGCCCCATAAAGGGCCCTCGCTTGCACGGGCATGTCATTCGAGCGTGCGCCGACCGTGCCAGAACCGGTGAGGTAGTGATGCCCATGCCAGCCTCCGCGCTCAACGAGGCGAAGGCGCATTGTCACTGTCGCCATCCGAAGATGCTCGACGATCGCCTTCATTGCAACTGCGGCGGGAACGGCCAGACCCACATTGACCAGTCTAGCAATAACGCGCCGCCAGCTCATCAGGAGATCCGTCTCTGAAATGGAGAGGTACTGCTCTTTTCCATCTCGGTCGATCAGCCAAATCAGGCGCGACCAGTCCGAGCTTATCTCGCTCCTGACAACTGCTGTTGGCACGACCGGCCCACACAACCTGAAAAGCCTGCCTTCCTCGTCAGAGGTCCAGAGCCCCGACCGGCGTAGCCAGATAGAGCGAGCCGGCTTCAGGCAGTGGCCGTCGCATCTTGATCGCTGGCGTGAGCATGGGAGAGGCCAGCAATCCACCCCGGGGAAGATCAGAACTGGATCGTCGATCCAGGCACGAGCGTCAGGTCCGACTTGCTGCCTGAGATCGGCCCAGGACCGTCCTGTCGGCAGCACGATGAAATCCTCCGACCACCCGTCATGCTCCACGAAGGTAAGCGCTGGCCATGCGATCCCTGAGTTCCAAGGCCGCCTCTGGAGAGCTGGCTAGAAAAACCTGGTGTCCGGTCAAGTCATGCAACGCCAGGACGTCGGCGAATCCGTCACGGCAATGATGGCCGTGGCTCCAGGCATGCCGATGAAAAAGTGTGCCGGCCCAGCTCCGGGCAGCCATGACTGAATGGCACCAGCAGCATCAATGATCAACAAACCCACAACCGCTTCGCAATCTCGCAGGAGCGCAATCAAAGCGCCTTTCCAGATGCGCAGTTCAGACGGTGGCAGGTCGTACCGCGCCAGGTAAGGATGGGCGGCGGGCGCCGGGTCACACGCATCCCAGACGCGCATGACCGCCTCCGAGATCGCATCTTTGCAGTTCGGCCGTTCGAGTGGTGCAAGCTTCATGGCCTGACTGTCGCGCCACTCCTGGCAAGGCACAAACAGGCTTCAAAAGCGAGGCGTGCATTCGCCGTCCATTTTTCGCTCCTGCACCAGTTGCACCATGCGCGGCGACGGTTTGGCGGTCTTGTCGATCTTCCAGGCCTTGCCTTTGGGCGCGTAGTGTTTCACCGCCGTGTAGATGCTGACGTGGCCAGCGAATGCGGCGACTTCTTCAGCGGACGAGGTCGACTTCTTGGTAGCGATGGCCTGGTGGCGCGTTGTGTACAGCGAGAAAACCGGGACCTTGAGGCTCTTGCAGGCGCGGCGCAAACGGGCGCCGAGGCGGTCAATCAGGGCGGCGACGTTGCCATTGGCTGCTCTCTCAACATCGGCAATGAGGGTCTTCACGCTTTGCAGCTGCTGCTCGCCCAAGTCTTCCAGACCGAGTTCTCGCGTCTCGCTTGGAGCGCGACCGTTGGTCGCCTTCGCGCTCCGCACAACGAGATAAAGCTCCTCTATGCGCGCACCCTCATATTCGCAGGGACGCAGTCCAAATGTGATATTTTGGACCAGCAGGTGTACGAGTAACCGGTCGTCCTGGCGTCCGCGGCGCCGAAGCTTCTGGCAAACGGCATGCAAGACCTGCGGCTGTACCGATTTCGCCTTCTTTGCTGAGGTGCGTTTTTCGGCGCTTCGCGGGCGAGGTCTTGGACGCAGTGTCAGCCGGACACGGCAAGCTGCGGCATCGTCGGCACTGATTTCGCCATCGCCTTCGGCTTCGCCGACCGCGAAATGCAGTGAAGCAGCATAATTGCGGATGGTCGCCGGGGAAAACTCCTCGTGCGCCGAACAAAAGCAATCCACGATCTCGCAAAGTTTGGCGACGCGGCCAAGAGGAGCGCTGGCCCGCAGCGTCAACGTAGCAACGCGCTTGCGATAGAGGACCTCGGTCGACACCTCCCTTGTTACCTCCAAGCCCGGTCCGTCTACGCGATTGCCCATCCGATTGCCCCGTTACTCGACGGTTATTGTCATCGGCTCGACCATGGCGTGGGGATTGGCAAGGAACAAATTAGCTCAGGCAGAAGGCTCTCTGGCAACGGAATATGCGTGCTGGTAACGCTTTTCCCGAAGCGAGATTTAACTTGGGACAAGCGTTGCGTCAGGCGGATTCGACTTTACATGCTGCACTGTTGGTGCGCCCACCACGTCTAGCTGAAGTCGATCTTGTCGAACCACGCGAGCTCCTCGGCGGTGGGGAGCGGGGAGCCATATCGGGATGAGACATGGTTGCCACGAAGCTTTTTCGCCGCTTCTTTGTCACCGTAAGGCGGCTCATGCCCCATGAACATGTTCCTGACTGCCAGGGGCACGCCAGCATCATCGCAACGCTGTGCGAAAGAGTGACGGGCGCTATAGGCTACGTAGCGGGGATCTTCGGTCACTTGGCGAACCACACGGTTGGCGCGTTTTGACAAGGCCGCAGAGGTGTTGCCGAATCTGTCCGGCCGCTCCTTGGGAAAAAGACGCGCGTTGGCCCCGCCTTCCCTGCGACGTTTCTCGATCAGTGCCGTGAGGCCGTCATCCAAAAGCGCCTGCGCGACGGGCCAAATCCGGCGCGCCGCAGCCGATTTCAACCTCAATTCCTCGCGCCGAACCTGATGGCACTCGTCGCCATCGAAATTGAAATGCAGCAAGTCGACGCAGAAACGGCCATGGAGCTCTCGGAAGTCGGAAACGCAAAGCTGCGTGAATTCCTGCAATCGCAGACCTTGGCGGACGTTAAAACGCGGCCACCAATAATCCGCAGAGAACTTCGGCTTCTTGCCGGTCAGCTCAAAAATGGCGCGCTCCATGTCGGGTGTGAAGGGCAGACGGACCTCTGCGTCGAGAAGATCTTCCCCGTCAGCCTCCTGTTCGGAACAGACGTTGGCAGCCGGATTACTATCCAAAAAGCCTTTCCTGATCAGATAGTCAAAAACGCCCCGGACCGCGGACAGATATTTGGCGTTGACGGTCGTTGGACTGATCGGCGGCAGGGGAACGGGGCGTTGGGCATTCAACGCGATTGCTGTCGACGGATCGTCAGTTTTTAGGTGCTTGATGGCGTCGAAGGGCATCTGATCGATCAGATCACGATACGCCAGCAGGTCGAGCTTGGTGTACGCAAACACAGGCTTGTCGCCCATGGTGGATACGAAGATGCGAAGCTTGGTCCCGATCTCCGATAGATACTGGGAACTCCTCTTTTTTCGGCGCAGGTCGGCGACGAACCCCTCTACATGGGCGGTGAGCGGCTTCCTGGCTTCTGCGTGGACATTACCCTGCTGCACCGCTTTCGCGACGGCCTGCGCCACCGCTTCCAGGTCAACGGCAGTTACGGCTCGCAGTATTCCAACGTCATGGATGTTAGCTCCTACGGCATGATGCTGATGCTGCCCGTTCGTCATCGATGCAACAGGTGCCACACGGTCAGGCACGTCTTCGGCTATCAACGATGGCAGCTCCTCGGCCGCCGGAGCGCCGGGCGCACTGTTGAGGCTGTCAAGGAGAAGACCGTACTTGGCGCGGTCGGCCCACGCGCGATTGCCCTGGTCGAAATCATTTATCACGCGATTGATGATCGCATCCAATACCGAGCGCGCATTGGGCGAGAGCCCTTCTGCACGCAGCACAGCAAATGCGTCCTCAACCAGCAAGATCAGCGTCCATGCCCTTTGCCGAGCCACCCGCCCGTTGCATGTGCGCAACGACCTGCGGAGGTCCGAACTGCCAAGGCGATCGATCAGGTCCACTGGCACAGACTTGCGGAACCAGTAGACCAAACCTCGCCGGTGCACCAAGGATGAGGTGGATCTAAGCAAGGAACAAACACTCCCGTCGCTGTGACGGGATGCTGTGACAGAATCCGACTTTCTGACTCGGACTCTACCCTAGCAATTTCAACGGCTTAGGAATGGCGGAGAGAGAGGGATTCGAACCCTCGAGACGGTTCCCCGCCTACACACTTTCCAGGCGTGCGCCTTCGACCACTCGGCCATCTCTCCGCATCGCCT
>JAQSXP010000080.1 GCA_029256605.1 Devosia sp.
TTGGAGGCGGTGTAGCGGGCAACAGCTTCCTGCCGGCCCATCCCAGCGCTGGAGGCCGCCCGGTCGAAGTCTTCGACGATGATGCGCAACTCGTCCACCGCACCGCCCAGGCGCTGCGTATATTGCTGGGCATATTCAGGGAACTGGCTCAATAGAGCGGCCAAGGCGAGCCCGCCTAATCCGGCTATCAGGTGCCGCATGCCCGTTCTCTCCTCAGCTTCTCCCTAGCCTCAGGGCGCGCCGTCGCTATCTTCGTCAAAGCCGTTATTGACCAGCTCTACAATGGCTTCGAGGGCCTCGCGCGCTTGCTTGCCGCTGGCCTGCACCAGAATGGTCGAGCCGGGCCCGGCTCCCAGCATCATCAGGCCCATGATGGAGTTGCCGGCCACGGTCACTCCGTCCTTGACCACGCTGATCGCCGCGTCAAAGCATTCGGCCGTCCGCACAAAGCGCGCCGATGCGCGAGCATGCAGGCCCTTGCGGTTCACGATCGTCAATTGCTGCGCTACCGCGCGTCCGCCCGTCCCCGCAGAATCCATAAGGTCAGCTCGCACCAAGAATGCTGGTGGCCACATTGATATATTTGCGCCCCGCTTCCTGGGCGAGGTTGACTGCCTGGTTGAGCGGCATGTCGGCGCGCACCCGCGCGATCTTGACCAGCATAGGCAGATTAACGCCAGCGATCACCTCCACCGGCCGCACCTGCATCACCGAAATAGCGAGGTTGGAGGGCGTGCCGCCGAACATATCCGTGAAGATGATCACGCCCGACCCGTTGTCGGCCTTGTCCACGGCGGCAAGAATATCATTGCGCCGGGTTTCCATATTGTCCTCGGGACCAATCGCAATCGTCTGGCAGAACTCCTGCGGCCCGACCACATGCTCCAGGGCCGACTTGAACTCATTGGCAAGCGCGCCATGCGTTACCAGAACCATACCGATCATGCAGTCATCCCCAGGCCGCCGAAATGCGCCAGCATGCGCTGGCAGCCATTCAGTCCTTGATGCCCCAGCCACCCAGTCCTACTCCGACGGAGCCGCGAAGCCATATGCGGTTCACTGACCAAGGCAGGCCTCACCTTTGTCCCAAGGGCGACAGGATTCAAGTGCTATTTTGACCTGAAGGTGGCTCGATGGCGTTGACGGCCTCCATCACGAGGAGAACCTGGTGCCCGAGATTCACCAATGAGCCGTGCGGAACGGGCGCTCTGGCTACCTCAACCCCCAGCAGCTCAGTGCGGAATGCTTCATTCTCGGGCATTCGCACCGGATCGGGGACAAGGTCTACGACGAGATGCAAATCAACAGGACTGCGATAGGCGCGACCGACAATGCCACGGAAGCGCAGTTCAATAAGGCCGGCCAAGAGTTCCGGCGCCGCCATGCTTAGCCCCTGCTCGTTCCGCCCCAGTTTGACCTGATCATCGGCCACCAGGAAAGCGGCGCGCCCCCGGCTTTCGCAATGGTCCAGCAGGGCTATTGCCAGCAACGACTTGCCGGCACCCGACGGACCACGGACAAGCACACCGACGCGCCCCAGCAGCACCGCCGTAGCGTGCAGGTGAACTGGCCCGCCGCTCGCATCGCGCATTTACTTGCGGGCCTTGGGCAGCACAATGGTGAACACCGCGCCGGAGCGATCCGTGCGGTTTTCCGCGCGGATCGTGCCTTTGTGCGCGTCGATGATCTGCTTGGATATCGACAGCCCCAATCCCGAATGGTTGCCGAAGCCGTCAGTATCCGGTCGATCGGTGTAGAAGCGCTGGAAAATCCGGCTGACATCACCGGTAATGCCGCTGCCCTCATCGGTCACGGTCACGGTGACCTCCTCGGGGACCGTCGCCAGCGCCACAGTGACTGTTCCGCCCGGCGGCGAAAAGGACACGGCATTGTCGATCAGATTGGCAAAAACCTGCGCTAGCCGGCTTTCATGGCCATTGACCACCGCCGGGCCGCGGCCCATCCGCTTGCCAAGGACAACCGAAACATCGCGCGCCGCCGCAATGTCCTTCTGGATGCTCACCATGCTCTGGGCGAGCTTGTCGACATCTACCAGTTGGGCGCTTTCGCGGGCCAGTTCCGCATCAAGGCGGCTGGCATTGGAAATGTCGGAGATCAAGCGATCCAGCCGACGCACATCGTGCTGGATGATCGCATTGAGGCGCTCGCGATCCTCTGCGCGCTTGGCCAAGGGCAGCGTTTCCACTGCCGAGCGCAGCGAAGTCAGCGGGTTCTTGAGCTCGTGGGCCACATCGGCCGCGAAGCGCTCGATGGCCTCGATACGGTTGTAGAGCGCATCGGTCATGCGGCGCAGCGCGCCCGAAAGGTGGCCGATCTCGTCAGGCCGGTCGGTAAAATCGGGAATTTCGGCCCGGGCATCGCCAGCGGTCTGGACGCGCTCGGCGGCGGCGGACAGGCGCCGCATGGGACCGGCAATGGTGCCTGCCAGCAGCAGTGACAGGCCGATCTGCACCACAGCAGCAATCATGGCGATGCGCAGGATGCTCCAGCGCTCCTGGGAGACGATGGAGTCGATATCCCCCGGAGCGGTGGAGAGCAGGAGAACGCCCACAATGGCTCGCAAGCGCTGCACCGGCACGGCAACCGAGACGACCAGACGGTTCTGGTCGTCCACCCGCACGAAATCAGCCGGCGCGCCTTGCAGTGCCGAGGCAACCTCGGGATAACGGCGGCCTTCATCGATGCCGTATTCCTGGTATTGGGGGAAGCTGTCACCCGGAGCCCAGGATAGGAGCGCGTTCCACCAATCCCACAGGAAAAAGGACGGTTTGTCCTCGCCGGGCGGGCGGATCACTTCGCCGCGGGCGTAGATGTTGTCGCTGTCGAGGATCAGGAGGCCGCCCTGATCATAGATGCGGGCGCGTGTTCCCGTTGGCGTAATCAAGTTGCGCAGCAAGGGCGCAACCCGTTCAGGACTGATCGGGAATTCCAGGGTCGGATCGAAATAGGAAAGCGGCGACACGCCGCCACTTTGCAACTCCAGCAGTCGATCGGGATTGATGGAGATGACATCGCTATCGACCGTAGCGGAGGCGGCAATAGCGGCCGAGATGATTTCCCCCTGCACCCGCAGCGACTGCACCCGGGCGTCGATCAAGCCCGCGCGCCACTGGTTGAGGTAGAGGATACCCACGACCAGAACCAGAAGCCCCGCTAGATTCAGCGCAATGATCCGCCGGGTCAGGCTGGAGAAAATCGTTAGATTCAGCAGATGGCCAAAACCGCGGGCGAGCTTGGCCAGTGGCGTTAACAGCCAGCGCCGCCAGTTACGGCGCGGACGACGCACCTTGCTGGTGCGCTCATCAGTCTTCGAGGCGCGCAGCCCAGCATCTGCCTTCTCCCCTAGCTCGGGGTCAATGATCGCCACTTGGTACTATTGTTCCTTGAAGCGATAGCCGACGCCATAAAGCGTCTCGATCATCTCGAAGTCGTCGTCGACCATCTTGAACTTCTTGCGCAGGCGCTTGATATGGCTGTCGATGGTGCGATCGTCCACATAGACCTGGTCGTCGTAGGCGGCATCCATCAGCGCATTGCGCGACTTGACCACGCCGGGCCGCAAGGCCAGCGCCTGCAGGATCAGGAACTCGGTCACCGTTAGAGTGACGCGCTGCCCCTTCCAGGTGCAGGTATGGCGCTCTTCATCCATGACCAGCGAGCCGCGCTCGATAAGTTGCTTGCTGGGGGCCACTTCCCCCGGCGTGCCGGCTGGCGCGGATGGATCGCGGGGGGCCGAGCGGCGCAGGATCGCCTTGACCCGTTCAACCAGCAGCCGCTGGGAGAATGGCTTGGTGATGAAATCGTCCGCGCCCATCTTAAGGCCGAACAACTCGTCGATTTCTTCGTCCTTGGAGGTCAGGAAGATCACCGGAACGTCGGACTTCTGGCGTAGGCGGCGCAGCAGTTCCATGCCGTCCATGCGGGGCATCTTGATGTCGAGGATCGCCAGGTCGGGTTTGTCGGTGGTCAGACCTTCCAGCCCAGAGGCTCCGTCGGTGTAGGTCGCAACCTGATAGCCTTCTGCTTCCAGGGTCAGGGACACAGAGGTGAGGATATTGCGGTCGTCATCCACAAGGGCGATCTTGGGCATAAGCTGCCTTTCTATTGTTCTTCCAGTGTCCGCCTGGCGCGGCCGTTGCAGGGATGAGTAGTGTTATATAAGGCACGGTCAAGGCAGGCGCCACCTCAGCTCGCCGCTGCAGGCCCATTCAACTTCCGTCTTAAGACCGATTTCGGGATGGCTCCCTACCTGCGGGCTCACCTAGGCTCCTCTTGAAGCACGCAGGCCCTCTGCACGCGTTGCCCCCAGGGAGATCCCCGATGCCTTCTTTCGACCATCAACCCATCCGCAACCAACTTGCGGAGCAAGCCGCATCGTTGTGGCTGAACGAAGACGTGCCCGAGCTAGTTGCATCCGCCCTCCGGCAAGGCGACGCCGTCCTCTCGGCCGACGGCGCTCTGTCCGTGCGTACCGGCAAGTTTACCGGCCGCTCCCCCAAGGACAAGTTCATTGTTCGCGATGCCCTGACGCAGGATCGAGTCTGGTGGGACAATTGCGCAGCCATGGCGCCGGCGCAGTTCGATACCTTGCTTGCAGATGCCGCAGCATCCTTGGCGGGCAAGGAGCTTTTTAAGCAGGATCTGCTAGCCGGGGCTGATCCGGCTCACCAATATGGCGTAACGGTGCTGACCCCCAGTGCCTGGCACGCCCTTTTCATCCGCGACCTGCTCATCCGGCCGGGCGAGGCCGTGCCTGCGTCAACTGCGCCCACTCCTGTCACGATCATACATGCGCCTCGGTTCCAGGCCGATCCGGCGCGTCATGGCAGCCGCAGCGAAACCGTGATCGCGCTCGATTTGAGCCGCAACATCGTCGTCATCGCCGGCACGCTTTATGCCGGAGAGATCAAGAAGAGTGTCTTCTCCCTGTTCAACTTCCATGCGCCTGAGCGCGGCGTTTTGCCCATGCATTGTTCGGCCAATCTCGGCCCCAATGGCGAAACGGCCCTGTTTTTCGGGCTATCGGGAACCGGTAAGACGACCCTCAGCAACGACACCAATCGCCCCTTGATCGGCGATGACGAGCATGGCTGGAGTGACGAAGGGATCTTCAACCTCGAGGGTGGTTGCTACGCCAAGACCATTCGCCTGAGTGCGGAGGCAGAGCCCGAAATCTTTGCCGCGACCCGCCGCTTTGGCACCGTGCTCGAAAATGTCGTTCTGGACCCCGTGAGCAAGCGACCGGATTTCGACGATGTGTCCTTGACCGAAAACACGCGGGCAGCTTATCCGCTCAGCGTGCTCCCTCGGGTGGCTCATGGCAGCGTTGGCCCCATCCCACGCACCGTTGTCTTCCTGACCGCCGATGCTTTCGGCGTACTCCCACCCATCGCGCGCCTCACGCCTGAGCAGGCGGTCTACCACTTCCTGTCGGGATATACGGCCAAGGTCGCGGGCACCGAGCGCGGCATCACCGAGCCGCAGGCGACATTTTCGGCCTGTTTCGGCGCGCCGTTCATTGCCTTGCACCCCACCGTCTATGGGGAGATGCTCGCCGAAAAACTCGAGCAAAGCGGGGCCGCCACCTGGCTGATCAACACCGGGTGGACGGGGGGCGGCTATGGAGTGGGTAAGCGGATCGACATTGCCTCCACCCGGCGCCTGCTGAACGCAGCGCTCGAAGGTGAACTGGACGAGGTGCCAACCCGCGTTGATGAGTTGTTTGGTTTTGCCGTGCCGCTCTCGGTGCCGGGCGTTGATAGCAGGCTGCTCACCCCGCGCCTCACCTGGGCCGACCCGCAGGCCTATGACCGTCAGGCCGCTCACCTCGCCAGCCTGTTCACCGCCAACTTTGAAAAGTTCGGCACCGCCGCCAGCGCTTCGGCCGGCCCCATGGTCGCCCAAGCCGCTGAATAAGCAACAGCGACCAAGCAAAAAAAGGGGCGCCTCATCGGGCGCCCTATTTTGTTTGTCTTAGGCTACGCCTCAGTTCGGCGCGTAAAAGATGTGGGAGCCGATCTGGGCGATCTGACTATAGGTGTGGGACCAGGACGGGCTGACCGCCGTGGTGTGATAGAATAGGGCTGAACGCGGCAGGCTGCCTAGCTTCTCGCCTTTGGCATATTCTGCATAAACGGTTTCAGCCAGTGCTGCCGAACGCGCCCAAGCCCGCCGCTCACCGGGCGTATCAGCCCGCCCATCACAGGCAAAGGTAAACTGGCAGCGATACCGGCCCTTGTCGGCGTTCTGGTAGATGACGCCACAAAGGGTTGAGGGAAATTTCCCGGAACGGGCCCGATTAACGATCACATTTGCGACAGCGAGCTGCCCCTCTTCGCTCTCGCCGCGGGCCTCGTGATAGATGGCCTGGGCAAGGCATTCACGCTCGGCATCGGCCTGCTCGATGCGTTTTGCCGTCGGCAGGAAGCCCTCATCCACATATTTGGCCAGGATCTGGGACGTCAGACCCGATGGCTGCTGCGCGTTAGAAGGCGCGAAACTGGCGATTGCCGACAGCGCACCATTGCTGCCGCCAAAGGAACCACGGGCGATGTACCCCATTAATACTTCTGAGTTCAGTTCACCTGGCTGCTGGACCGCGTTGACGTCAAA
>JAQSXP010000425.1 GCA_029256605.1 Devosia sp.
CGCAAGGGCATCACCGTGCCCGTGCGGGGGCTGGAGGGTGAGGTGGCGGCCGCAACGGTGCTGCCGCTGATGACTGGTCCCGTCCGGGCGGCGCTGGTGCCCAGAGCGATCGCGGCATTGTTCCTGTCCCCCTACCGACAGGTCGAAACCGCACTGGATGCCTTTGCCACGCTGCACGACCTGACCCCTGCCGAGGCCCGGATTGCCGAACTGATCTCGCTGGGCATGACGCCCAATGAGATCAGCACCGAGATCGGCGTGGCCCGCACCACCGTGCGCACCCATCTGCAAAGTGCCATGGAAAAAACCAATAGCCGCCGCCAGCTCGAGCTCGCCTTGTTGTTGCGCTCCTTTCGGCCGCCAGTGTGATCGAAAGGGTCAGCCCGGCAGGTGCCCGCCGGCGCCGCCCAGGGTCAAGATGGCAAGGCAAAGCAAAACCGCCGCCGATCCCGCTCGCGCCAGGCGCTGGCGTTTGAGCAGCACCAAGCGCACGCCCGGTCGCGAAACCACGGCCGCCAGAGCGCCGTACCAGCACAGATTGGCGAGGGCGACCAGCAATGCGGCGAGCAGGATAGCCGCGGGTGCGCGTGAACTCGCCAGGGGTCCTGAAAACATGGTGGTGGTGAAAACAGCCGTCAGCGGGGAAGTAAGGGCCGTGACCATGCCCGCGCCCGCCAGGGCCAGTGACTTGGCGGGGCTCAGCGATTGCGCCGCGGCAGCGGGCGCCCGCACCATCATGGCAGCCGCAACCACGAGAACGGCCGCGGCGGCCCCCTGCACGAGGCGCGCCGGCACGGCACTGAGGACGATATCGGTCGCAAGACCCGCACAAGCTGTGACCGTCGCCGCGCCGGCGGCAACACCAAGGATGAAGTTCGCGGCCCGCCCGAGCCCATCAAGGGCCGCAATGCTGCCCGCCGTCATCATGATGGATCCCGGAACCACCAGCACAAGGCTATAGGCCGCAATGAAATGCGAGAGGCCGATCAACAGCTCACCAGACATCGCTCCCCCGCGCAGCTTTCACCAGCTTGCCTGTCGGGGATACTCTTCCAGCGAAAAAGCCTTGCCATCCTCTGTTTGTACGAGGGCGTTGAATAAAGCTTAGGACTGCTTTTGCCTGGGCGCAGAACAGCAGAAAAAAACCACGAAAACACACTCGTGGTCAGGGCTTCAGGGGCTGACTCTCCGCCCATTTTGAACAGCCCCAGAGAACAGCGGCGGCGTGCTTGCATTCCCCTGCGCTCCGGACAAAAGGAGGACCAGGCTACCTGCGCTGCAAGCCGCTTTAGGTATAATTTGCAGGCTTGTGGATTGGCCCCTCTTAATTCCCAAGACCTAGGCTCGCGCTCGACCTCGGACCGGCAGAGCCGATTACTCCCTGCATTCGCCCTCGCCCGCATATGCCGCCGCGCTACACCTCCTTGAGGGACCATGATCATGACGGACAGCACCGCGTCGCCCAAAGATGCCCCCCCGTCAGGCTGGCGCGAGCTATGGCGAAAAGAAGACTGGTGGGCCATCTGGATTGGCCTAACCGTGGTCGCCATAGGGTGCTTCTTGTTCTGGAGCGGGGGCAGCTTGCGCTGGCTGGCGGTGGTGCCGCCGCAGTGGAGCAACTTCTCCCAGGTCATTGACGACCTGGCGGCGAACTGGCCGCGCTATGGCGCGCTGTATCTGTTTTGGCTTATGGCCTTCTCGCTCGCGCTTGCAGCGCTTGGCCAAAGTGTTCGCGCCTTCGCACCCGCATTCACTCTGCTCTTCCTGGCGGCCTATGCCATCTCTGTAATCGGCAAGTGGGAGGAGTCGGTGCACTTCAATCTCGAGCCTCCTCTTGTGGCGCTTCTGCTTGGGCTTGTTATCGCCAACACCGTCGGGCTGCCGCGCTGGCTCGATGCCGGCTTCAAGGGCGAGTTCTACGTCAAGACCGGGATCGTGCTGCTTGGTGCCACCGTGCCGCTGTCGCTGATCGCCAAGGCCGGACCCATTGCTATCCTGCAGGCTTCCCTTGTGTCGCTGACGACCTTCGGCGTGATCTATCTGGTGGCCGTGCGGCTTGGCCTTGACCGGCGCTTTGCCGCGACGCTTGGCGTCGGGGGCGCTGTCTGCGGCGTGTCGGGCGCGATCGCCGTAGCGGGCGCCGTGGGCGGCAACAAGGAGGACACCGCCGTTACCATCACCATTGTCGTGCTTTGGGCGATCGTGATGATCTTTGTTCTCCCGCTCGTTGCCCGTGCGATGGGGCTGCCAACCGGGATCGCCGGCGCCTGGATCGGCACCTCCGAATTTGCCGATGCGGCGGGCATCGCCGCGGCCCAGGCCTATGGGGGCTACGCCGGCCGGGTGGGTGGTATTGCTGGCGCCCCCGAACAGGCGGTGCAGGCATTTACCTTGATGAAGGTCGTCGGTCGCGATCCCTGGATCGGCATCTGGGCCGTGGGGCTCGCCATCGTGGCGACCATGCGCTGGGATGCCCGTCCGGGAGGGAGCGCTCCCGATGTCGGCGAAATCTGGCGGCGCTTCCC
>JAQSXP010000081.1 GCA_029256605.1 Devosia sp.
TGATGCTCCACGAAGTGGGACGGCTTGTCGCCGGTGACCCGCGCTGGCACCAGCGCCGGGGCTTCCACCGCGATGTCGCCATGGTCACCATGGTCCTCAAGGGCAATGCCGCTGCGGATCGCCGCAACGCTGTCGGCGCTGCCCTGCACCGCAAACACGCCGGCCTTGCTGCCGGCGGCATAAAGGCTGGCCGGTCCTTCAACCGCAAAGTTTTCCAGCACTTCGCCAGCGTTCAGATCGATCACCGTGACTTTTGGTTCGGCATGGTCGGCCACAAACAAGCGCCAATGGCTCTCGGTCTGCGCCAGCACCGGCAGCGAAGCGGTGGCCAACAGCCCCGCCAGCAGGAATGAAAATGGGCGCATGCGCTATCTCCTGTTCTGTTACAACATAACGCACGTAACGTAATGTTGTAACACTGGCAAGACACCGATTGCCCCTGGCTAGAGGGACACCATCGAAGCCCAAACCCTCGGCTCTTGCCCGCCCTCCCCTTGAGGGGAGGGATCAAGGGTGGGGGTTCAGGCTTCTCCGCACAGGCGAAGCCGGCGCCCTCGCGCCGCGTCATCCACCACATCCCCGGAACTTCGCTCGAAAAACCGCGTTTGCGCGCCTATCAGCCCCAGGAGTGTTTGCCATGCTCGATCATTCCGGCTTTGTGGTTGCCGACCTTGCCAGCGCCCGGCGCTTTTATGATGCCATCGCCGGGGCGCTCGAACTGGGCACAATCGACAACGGCCCAAACGCGTTCCTCCTCGGCAAAAGCGCGCAGGAGCCCATTCCCTATCTCTGGATCGGCACCAGCCGCCCGTCCTATTGGGCCGAGGGGTCGCGGGCCGGGCTCAACCAGGTGCACTTCGCCTTTCGCGCGCGCAGTCCCGCCATGGTGGATGCGTTCTATGCCGCCGGTCTCGCCGCAGGCGGGCGCGACAATGGCCCGCCCGGGCCCCGCCAGGGCGCCGGGGAGTATTACGGGGCTTTTTTGCTCGATCCCGATGGCAACAATATCGAGGCCTGCTTTCGCGGCGTCGACTTTTCCCGCGCCGAGCCTGAGTTCAGCAGTTGACGCGCAATTCGGCGTAGCCGGTCATGCCGTCGGCGCCCGAGGACACGACCCCCACCGTGCAGGTGGTGCCGCGCAGCAGCGCATTGCCGCCATTGGGGATGGTGGTGCCGTCGGCCAGCGCCACATAGCCCGCTTCGACCGCGGCGATATTGACCTCGGCGCCATTGCCGCAAATGGGGTAGTTGTCCCCGCCGGTGACCAGGAACCGCGTGCCGGGGGGCATGCAGTCGCCATTGGCATCGGCCGCCGCCGCACCGGCCGCGGGGGCCGCGTCGGGCAGCGGGGGCAGGGTGCCGGGGGCGGGGCTCGCCGTGCTCTGGTCGCGCCAGCTTTCCTCCAGGATCGCCAGCCGGTTGGCGAGATCGGCAAGATCCTCATTGCCCTCCGCCGCCGGTGCGCCGGCCAATTGCTGGTTGAAGAGCTCGAGGCTTACCCGGATCTGGGCGATGTCGCTGGCCATGCGCCGGATCTCACGCTGCGTATCGGTGTAAACCCAGGCCGAGGATGCAATGGCTCCCACCGCCACCAGCCCCGCCACAAAGCTCAGCCAGCGCTGGCCCCGAAAGCCGGGATCTTTGGGTTCGGGGGTGGGCAGAGGCCGGTCGGCTGGCTCTGGGGTGGCTACATCCTCGTGCAAGACAATCTATCCTTTGTGGCCCAATGGCTCGGGGCATGCGCCAAGAGCGTGCCCAAAACATGACGGGAGCGCCGCTCCCGTGCGCGGGGCCTAAACGCCGGCAGGCTTGGCCTGCGGCAGGGGCGCCGCTTCGCCCGCAACCACGGGCTGGGCTGGGGCGGGGGCCGCGCCGAACACACTGCCAACCCCGCCGAAAAAGCCGGTGACCGCGCCGCCAATGGCCTCGCCGCGCGCCGCAATGGCCGCCTTTTCGGCCGCCTGCTTGTCGATCAGCGCCAGGGCGTCATTGATCTTGGCGTCAGCCGCCTGCTGCTCGGCCACAAGGGTTGGGTGGCTGGTGAGCACCGGGCAGGGGCCCAGCGGATCGAGCGGGCCGGCCGTCACCGCATTGAACACATAGCGCTGCTCGCACACATCCCAGGACGGGGGCGTCTTGGTCAGCTCAAAGAGGTCATAGCCTTCCTTGAGGTTCTTCCAGAAGGGCAGGTGCTGGTTGGTCGCCTGCTTGGCGAGGTTCGTGGCATTCATCTTGAAGGGAAAGATCTGCACCTGGAAGGCGGGATTTCCGCCCTTGAAGCTTTCGCGTGCCAGGGCATAGATCTCGGCCATGTTGCCATCGGTCATGGCGTAGCAGCCCACCGACTTGCAGTCGCCATGCACCATCAGATTGGAGCCGGTGCGGCCCATGGCGCGGTCGAATTTGTTGGGAAAGCCGGTGTTGAAGGCCAGGTAATAGGCCGATTTCGGGTTCATCTGCCCGGGCGTGACCGTATAAAAGCCCTCGGGACTTTGCCGGTCGCCTTCCTTGAATTTGGGCCCCAGATCGCCCGAATAGGTGCAGATCTCGTAGCTTTTGAACAAGGCGAACTGGCCGGTATTGGTGCGCTTCCACACCTCGAGCGTGCGTTCCTGCTTGAAGATGCGCACCATCATGGCGTCGCCGGGCGAGGAGCCCATGGCACGCAGCGCCGCCACGGTGGCGGCAGGCAGGGGCTGGTTGTGGCGGTTGTCGCCCTTGATGAAGCCGCAGCCGGCGAGCGCAAGCCCGACCCAGAGCAGCACCACGACAGAGCAGAATTTGCGCAGGAAATTGGCGGTCACGAGAGGCAGCCCATACAGCGGAACACGGGGGCTAGCCTTAGGCCTGCTTGGTTACCGCATGGTAAGAATTCATGGTTAACCCAGTCTTACCATGCCCGCGCAGGGGCCGAACAGGGCCCCCGCTTGGTCAAGTCCGCGTGATCGGGTGCCCTAAAGGGCCGTGCCGATGGCGAGGAACTTTTCGCGCCGGTGTTCGCGCACTTCGAGACGGCTGCGGCCGCTGAAATCATTGAGGAAAGTGCTGATCGCGGTGCGGGTTGCATCCATCACCGCCGCCGGATTGCGATGCGCGCCGCCGGCTGGTTCAGGGATGATGCCGTCAACAACGCCAAAGCCCAGCAGGTCGGTGGCGGTGATCTTCATGTTGGTGGCGGCATCCTGCGCCTTGGCCGCGTCACGCCACAGGATCGAGGCGCCCCCTTCGGGCGAGATCACCGAATAAATGGCGTGCTCGAGCATCAACACCCGGTTGGCCGTGGCAATGGCGATTGCCCCGCCCGAGCCGCCTTCGCCGATGATGATGGCAAGGTTGGGGACGCCCAGTTCGAGCGATTTTTCGGTGGAGCGGGCAATGGCCTCGGCCTGGCCGCGCTCTTCGGCGCCGATGCCGGGATAGGCGCCGGCGGTATCGACAAAGGACAGCACCGGCAGGTTGAACCGGTCGGCCATTTCCATGATGCGCACGGCCTTGCGGTACCCTTCAGGGCGCGCCATGCCGAAATTGTGCTTGATGCGGCTATCGGTGGAATTGCCCTTTTCCTGGCCCAGCACCGCAACGGGCTGGCCGTTGAAGCGCCCGAACCCGGCCTGGATCGCCGGATCCTCGGCAAATTTGCGATCCCCAGCGAGCGGGGTCCATTCGGTGATGAGGCTGCGCGCGTAATCGGAGAAATGCGGGCGCTGCGGATGGCGCGCGATCTGGGTTTTCTGCCAGGGCGTCAGGCGCTTGTAGATATCGAGCAGCGCTTCTTCGGCGCGAGCCGACAGGCGCGACACTTCCTCGTCGATGGAAACGGCCTGATCGCCCGCGGCCAAATTCTTGAGTTCGGCGATCTTTGCCTCGAGGTCGGCGACCGGCTTTTCAAAATCGAGATAAGTCTGCATCCAACCTGCCTGTTAGGGGTCGACCCGTGACCCATGCCAATGGGCCGCTGCTGTTGCGCCTCAAAGTGGCCGGAAAGTGGCGAGGGCGCCTCGCCAAGTCAAGCGCCTTCGCAGCGCTCCCGCTGCTCGGTCCCCAGCCAAGGCTCACGAGCCCTCGGCCAGGGGGTGGTGGGTTTCCACCAGATGACGCAGTTTTTCGTCGAGCACATGGGTATAGATCTGCGTGGTCGCAATGTCGGCGTGGCCGAGCAGCATCTGCACCACGCGCAGGTCGGCGCCCCCGGCGAGCAGGTGACTGGCAAAGGCGTGCCGCAGCACATGGGGCGCGACCCGGCTGGCGCTGATCCCCGCCCGGGCGGCCAGGCTCTTGAGATCGCGCGCAAACACCTGGCGCGACAGATAGCCCTCGGCGCCACTGGCGGGAAACAGGAACACGCCCGGCTCAAGGGTTTTGAGATAAGCCTTGATCGCGTCGCGAGCCCGGTCATTGACCGGCACGACGCGCTCCTTGTTGCCCTTGCCGCGGATGGTGAGGAAACTTGCGTCGCGCATCACCGCGGCGCGCTTGAGGCTCACCAGTTCGCTCACGCGCATGCCGGTGGCGTAAAGCAGCTCCAGCAGCACATAAAGCCGCAGGGCCGCCGCCTGCTTGGGAGCGGACGCTTCGGTGTTGGCTTCGGCTTCCGCCAAGGTCAACAGCTTGTCGACCTCGCCGATCGAGAGCACCTTGGGCAGGGCGCGCCGGCTCTTGGGGCTGGCGATGATCCGGGTCGGATCGTCTCCGCGCAGATTGTCGGCGCACAAAAAGCGGTGGAACTGGCGGATGGCTGACAGGCGCCGCGCGCTTGACGACGCCGAGAGCCCGCTTTGCTTGAGATGGTCGAGATAGGCGGCGACATGCTCGCGCGTTCCCGTCAGCAGCGTCTGGTTCTTGCTCGCCAGAAAGCCGGCATAATCGGACAGGTCGCGCCGATAGGCATCGATCGTGTTTGGTGCCGCGCCTCGCTCGGCGCTCATCATTTCCAGAAACGCGCCGATCAGATGGGTGCCGCTCATGGGCTGGCCGGCGCCTCGGCAGGGGCTGTATCGGCGGATGCGGCAGCGGGTGCCGCTTCGGGTGCCGGCGCGGGTGCGCGCGCTTGCCCCGGCAAGCCCGGTGCGCTTTCGCCCAGCAATTCATTGGTGGGAATGCGGATCGTGGTTTCCTTGGGCGTTGGCTTGACGCTCATGACCAGCGCGAACATGCCTGCATAAGCAAGGCCGACCAGGATGAGCAGGGTAACAAGAAGGCGGATCAGGGTGGGCATGGTTGTCCAAGATTGGTTCTGGGCGCGGGCACAGTACATGAAAATACCGGCAAATGCTTGCGAACTGGTTGGGAGTGTTGCTGGCTTCTTGACAGCGGCGTTCATGCCCGCTTGATAGCCCCATCACATGGGGAGCCCCTTTTGTCCCGAACCACTGCGGCCACCCGGCAGGCCCAAGCCCAACTTCTTGTCGAGCTGCTGGATGGCAGGCCCCTGGCCCTTGTAGGCATGATGGGCGCCGGCAAGACTACCGTTGGCCGGCGCCTCGCCAATCGCATGGGCCGCCAGTTCCTCGACAGCGACGAGGAAATCGAAAAAGCCGCCCAGATGAGCATCCCCGAGATATTCGCCCGGCGGGGGGAAACCGAATTTCGCGCCGGGGAAACCCGGGTAATTTCCCGGGTGCTCAAGCTCCCCGATCTGGTGCTCGCCACTGGCGGCGGCGCCTTTGTGCATCCCGAAACCCGCGCCGTGCTCAAAAGCGAAGCGGTTTCAGTGTGGATCAAGGCCGACACCGACCTGTTGTTCCAGCGCGTCTCGCGCCGCTCCAATCGCCCGCTGCTGCAAACGGCCAATCCACGTGAAACATTGGAGCGGCTCGTCAAGGAGCGCTACCCCATTTATGCCGAGGCCGATGTGACCGTGGTGTCGCGCGATGTGCCCCAGGAAACCGTGGCCAGCGACCTCGTGGAAGCCGTGCTCGCCTATCTGCAGGAAAAGCCCTAGCCATGCCCGCCATCGCCCATACCGTCCATGTCGCCCTGGGCGAGCGTGCCTATGACATTTTGATCGGCGACCGGCTGCTCGACGATGCCGGCGCCATTCTCGCTGAGCGTTTTCCCGGCCGCCGCTTCGGTATCGTCACCGACGCTACGGTCGCCCAGGCGCAGCTGCCGCGCCTGCAGCGCAGCCTCGATGCCGCCGGGCTTGTTCATACCCCCATCATCGTGCCGGCGGGCGAGGGCAGCAAATCCTGGGCGCAACTCGAATATGTCACCGAAGCTATTCTCGACGCCCGGCTCGAGCGCGGTGATGCGGTGATTGCCCTTGGCGGCGGGGTGATCGGGGATCTGGCCGGCTTTGCCGCCTCCATCGCCAGACGCGGCATGGATCTGATCCAGATGCCCACTTCGCTCCTCGCCCAGGTCGATAGCTCCGTGGGCGGCAAGACCGGGATCAATTCGCCCCATGGCAAGAACCTCGTGGGTGCCTTTCACCAGCCGCGCCTGGTCCTGGCCGATCTTTCTACCCTCGATACCCTCGCGCCCCGGCAATTTGCCGCCGGCTATGCGGAAGTGGTCAAATACGGGCTGATCGACGACGAAGCGTTCTTTTTCTGGCTCGAAGAGCACCGCGCCGAGATCTTTGCCGGCGG
>JAQSXP010000082.1 GCA_029256605.1 Devosia sp.
CCGCCGCTCGGCCGGACCGGCCACTGCGCTCGGGCAAAACCATTTCGCGCCGCCTGCGCTGGTTGGCGGGCATCGGCGCCTTCGTGCTGGTGGCGGCTTTGACGGGCTCCTTTGCCTTTCTCTCCCTCACCCCGGTCCCCATAGCCGGTCTCGGCAACCGCCCATCGCCCACCGCACCGGCACAAAGCTATGAACAGGCATTTGCCGCCTTTTACAGGCTGCGTGGGGCGGAAGGCGAACTTGCACTCCATCCGCGCTGCTCCTCCCAGCTCCTTACCCATGGCCGCAAGACCACCATGGCCGTCATCTTTTTCCACGGCCTCACCAGTTGCCCCGCCCAGGGCGAGGGGCTGGCCCGCTCAGTTTATGCGCTGGGCTATAATGTGTTTCTGCCCCGCATGTTTGGCCATGGCGAGGCCGATCCCAATACGGTGTCGCTGGCCGACCTGACGGCCGAGCACTTGGTGGATCTCGCCAATAGTTCGACCGATCTCGCCCGGGGGCTGGGGGATAATGTCGTGGTGGTCGGGCTTTCGGCCGGAGGCACCATCGTTGCCTGGACGGCGCAGCATCGCACCGACGTGCGCCTTGCCGTCCCGGTCTCGCCTTTTCTCGGCCCCTATATCGTACCGGCCTGGGCCAATACCGCAGCGACCAATCTGCTGCTGATGCTGCCCAATATGATGTTCTGGATCAATCCGCTGGCGCCGGTGACGGCACCCGAAACCGACTATGTTTTTCCCCGTCCCTCGACCCACACATTGGCGCAGGTAATGCGCCTGGGCGAAGCGGTGCTCCATGACGCGGCGCGAACTCCACCGGCGGTTGGCCCCATTTCCGTCGTGCTCAACGAGGCCGATGTCGCCGTCAACAACCAGCTGACCACCCAGTTGGTGGATCTATGGCGGGTCCACGATCCCGCCGTTGCGGTAGAAACCTTGGACTTCGCCAACCACCTGCCGCACGACCTGATCAACCCCAACGAGATCTTTGGGGACACCGACCTCGTTTATTCCCTGCTCGCCGACATGATTGCGAAGGCCGCGCCATGAGTGAGAAGGCCATCCCGCAGATCAACAACCCGCCTGGCCGTTCAAACCGGCGTCGCGCTGTTCTGGCTTCCAGCGTTCAGCCGGTCTTCGGTAAACAGCGACCAGACCGAGATAAAGAGCGCCGCCACCATCGGGCCGAGGATGAACCCATTGGCGCCAAACACCGACAGGCCACCCAAAGTCGAAATCAGCACGAGATAATCGGGCATCCTCGTTTCCCGACCCACGAGGACCGGGCGGAGCAGATTGTCCACCGTGCTGATCACCAGAGCCCCGACCAGGATCAGGATAATGCCGCGCGTGTAATCGCCCGAGAACAGCAGATAAGCGGCAAACGGTCCCCAGACCAGGAAGGCGCCAACGGCGGGCAACAACGACAACACGGCCATCACCACGCCCCAGAGCAGCGGCGCCTCCAGCCCGAGCAGCCAAAAGGCGAGACCGCCCAGCCCGCCCTGGATGAGGGCGATGAGGATGTTGCCCCGCACCGTTGCCTTGGCGACCGAAACGAATTTGCGCCCGATGCGATCGGTGCGGTTGCGCTCGAGTGGCACGGCGTTGCGCAGCATCAGGATCAGGGATGGCCCGTCGCGAAACAGGAAGAACAGCAGGTAAAGCATGATCGCGAGGCTGATCAGGAATTTCACCGTGCTTTGCCCCGCGCCGAGCGCACCACTTGCCAGGGTGCGGCTCGCGCCCGACAGCAAGCCGCCAAGATTCTCTTGAATGTCGGCAAGGCTGGTGAGGTCAACACCGGCCAAAGCGCTTCTGACGAAACCGGGCAGGCTGTCCCGCGCCTGCGTCAGCATGGCGGCAAGGTCGAAATCGCTGCTTTGAAGCTTGTTGTAGAGCGCCGCCGCTTCAACCGAAAGCGTCGCAAGGATCAGCATGGCCGGGATCAGCACGATCGCCACGCAAGCCAGCACCGAAAGTCCTGCGGCCAGGCTGCGGCGGCCGCGAAGTCCCACCACCAGGCGCCGCTGCAGTGGATCAAAGAGAATGGCGAGGATGATTGCCCAGAGAATTGCCCCATAAAATGGCAGGAGCAGCCAGATGAAAGCGACGGTGATCACCACCACCAGGGTCACAAAGGCAGTGGTATGGATAGTCTGCTTGTCTGGCATATGGATCTCGTTGCCTTGATGGGCGGCGCGCTGGCCGTTCCGCCATGGCTTAATCGTTGAGGAGCGTTGACGATCCATGCAACCGAGCAGATGTCATCCACGGAGCCTCCGCGACAGCGCTTTTGTTGGGCAAGCGCTGGGCGCATGCTCACCTTAGTTTGAGAGTGGAGGCTGCCCATGCCCTGGATTGCAACGCTGTTCGTGGCCATGGTGGCCCTGCTGCATGTTTACATCATGCTGCTTGAAGTGTTGTGGTGGCACACACCGCGCGGGCATCGGGCGTTCAACCTTGCTCCGGAATTTGCCGCTCAAACCCGCGTCCTCGCCATCAACCAGGGTGTCTATAACGGCTTTCTCGCGGCGGGCCTTGGCTGGGGCCTCGTTTACCCGGCGCCGGAAATTGCCGCACAGATCCAGCTCTTCTTTCTCGCCTGCGTCGCGATCGCCGGCATCGTCGGCGCGATTACCTCAAGCGGGAAAATCCTCTTCGTGCAGACCGTCCCGGCCTTGATCGCCATTTTTGCGGTCCTGGCGAGCTGAGCGCCGGCACAAATCGCTTGCCGAAGCTAAAGCTGACTAGTCCAGCGCGGCCATGCCTGGCTCGCGTTCCCAGTACCAGGCCACATACATGGCCTTGCGATCATGGCCGCGGCTCTTAAGGAAGGAGCGGACGGAGCGGACGTCCTGCTTTTCGCAGGCGACCCAAACAAAGGTGTCCGCAGCGACGTCAGCAAGCGCTACCTTGATTTGGTGGCCGAGAACGCCGGGGCCGTTTTCCGCATAGGTCTTGCGGTGCAGCCATTTGACATCGAGCGTGGCGGCGGAACGGAGTTTTTGCTCTTCGCTTTCGTCCCAGACCTCGATCAGCGCCTGCAGCCGCGTGCCGACGGGTGCTTCTTCCGCAATGCGGGCGATGGCTGGCAAGGCGGATTCGTCGCCGGCCAGGAAGATCGATTGAGCTTCGGGCCGCTTGCCGCTGGAGGGGCCCAGCAATGCCAGCTGCATGCCCGGCCGGGCGTCGCGGGCAAAATCAGCGCCGGGCGTGGCGTAGCCAGGTGCGGGATGCTGCAAGAAATCGATCCAAAGCTCCCCTCGATCCTTGTCGACGGCCCGGATCGTATAAGCGCGAACCAGCAGCGCATCATCGCCGGCGGGCCAGTTGACCCGGCCATCGCGGCGATAGCTCGGCCAGACCGGCTGGCGCCCCTCGGGTGGCACCAGAAGTTGCACATGCATCTCCCCGCCAAGGAAGGGGGTGACGTCGCTACAACTGAACCGCACCCGGCGCATGCGGGGCGTGATGTCCTCGGCGCCAACAACCGTGACATGATGCAGGTTGGGCAAGGTGAGGGGCTGGGCGGGCTCGGACCACTCCAGGGCAAAGGGCTGCTGACCCGCGAAATAGAACAGGTGCTCCGCCAGATCCGTGCGGCTCATCTCGAGGTCCAAGGCCGTGGGCGCGCTGAGCTCGATCAGGAGCTTGCCAGCTTCGGCCCGGATCTGGGCGAGCCCCGCTTCATGGCTCAGCAGCGCCAGATTGCCGGAACGCTGCACTTCGGCATGTTCCACGAAGTGTTCGCAGATTTCTTCCAGCATCCAGATCGGATCGCTGGGCAGCGCCACGCCGGAAAGCTTGTACTCCTGCAGAGCGGTCATGACGAAGTCTCCGTGTTACGCTGGTGAGGTGCGGGTGCAGTCAGGTCGGGAAGCCGGCCGTGCCGGCCGATCGGCAGCATGATAGGGCGGCCCGAGACCGGGTCGGCAATTATCTGGCTGTCGATGCCAAAGACCTGTCGGATCGTGGCCTGGGTGATGACCTGATCGGGATGGCCGGTCACCTGCACTTGCCCCTCTGCCATAGCCACGAGGCAATCGGCATAGCGGGCCGCCAGGTTGATGTCGTGCAGCACCATGACGATGGTCGTGCCGCGCGCCCGGTTCAGATCCGTGAGCAGGTCAAGCACTTCAATCTGATGGTTGATGTCGAGAAAGGTGGTCGGCTCGTCAAGCAGCAAAATGTCGGTTTGCTGCGCTAGTGCCATGGCGATCCAGACGCGCTGGCGCTGGCCGCCCGATAACTCCTCGATGGAGCGCTCCGCCAGCTCCGTGGTCCGGGTGGCAAGAAGGGCGCTCTCGACCGCTTCTTCGTCCTGCCGCGTCCAGCGGGAAAACAGCCCCTGATGCGGATGCCGGCCCCGGCTCACCAGATCGGCAACGGCAATGCCTTCGGGCGCAATCGGCGACTGGGGCAGCAAGCCAAGCGTCCGGGCCAGCTGGCGCGGCGAGGTCTGGTGGATCGCCTTGCCGTCCAGCACCACTTGCCCGCTATGGGGCACCAGCAGGCGGGACATGGCGCGCAAGAGGGTGGACTTGCCGCAGGCATTGGCGCCGACGATCACCGTGATCTGCCCCATCGCCACGTCAAGATCGAGGCCATGAAGAATCTCGGTGTCGCCATAGCGAGCCCGAACCTGTTCAACGGTCAGGGAGTGGCGCGTCACAGCGTCCCTCCGGCGCGGTTAGCCCGCACGATGAGGTAGATCAGGTATGGCGCGCCCAGAGCTCCGGTGATCACCCCTACCGGATAGCGGCCGGGCAACAGGAACTGACCGGCATAATCGGCGCCCAGCACCAGCACGGCCCCGACCAGTGCGGCCGGGATCAGCAGCGATTGGCGGGGCCCCACCACCCGGGCCGCGATGGGCCCGGAAAGGAAGGCGACAAAGGCGATCGGCCCGGTCACCGCAGTTGCCGTGGCAATCAGGCCCACCGCCGCAACGATCACCAACACCCGCGTTTGCGAGACGCGAACCCCGAGCGCGGCGGCCGTGTCATCGCCAAGGCGGAGCAGATCAAGATCGCGGCTGCGCATGAGCAACAGGCCGCCAAACAGCGCTAGGGCAGCCAGCAGGGGAACGGCTTGCGCGAGTTGAACCCCATTGAGGCTGCCCGACAGCCAACGGAGGGCTTCCTGCAGGCTCCATTCCGGCGCTTGGGTGAGGACATAGGCAACCATGCTCTCGAGCATGGCCGAAACACCAATACCCACAAGGATTAGCCTGGTGCCGGCAACACCATTGCGGAAGGATAGGCCATAGACCAGCAGTGCGACCGAAAGCCCGGCACCGATGGCAAACAGCGACACGGCGGTCCCTTTGAGTGAGAGCACGACAATGGCAAACACGGCGGCCGCGCTCGCGCCCGAGCTGATGCCGATGATGTCGGGGCTCGCCAGCGGATTGCGCAGCATGATCTGGAACGCCGCTCCCGCCATGCCAAAGCTGAGACCCGACAGGACGGCGAGCACGCCCCGGGGCAGGCGCAATTGCCCCACCGCAAAACTTGCCCCGGCCACATCCTCGCCGAGTAGCACTCGCAGCACATCTGATGGCGGAGTGAAGGATTGGCCCAGCGTCAGGGTCAGGACAAGAAGGGCGAGGAGAAGGGCGAGCAGGGCGGCCGTCACTTGGGCGCGCTTGGCCATACGCAGGCGCCGACTAGCGGCAAGGCTGAAGGGCGGGGTGGCGAGCAAGGTCACAGCTCCCGGATTCGCTGCCGGCGAACCACCCAGATGAAAAAGGGTGCGCCAACAAGCGCCGTGATGATGCCGACATCAAGCTCACCGGGGCGAGCGACGACGCGCCCAACAGTATCGGCCAGCACCAGCAGGCTTGCGCCACCCAGGGCCGAGAACGGCAGCAGCCAGCGATAATCGGAGCCTAATAGCAAACGGCACAGATGCGGCACGACCAGGCCGACAAAGCCGATGGGACCACAAGCCGCGGTGGTCGCGCCGCACAGCAGGATGGCGCCGAATGCCGCCACGGCGCGAATGGTGGCAACGCGCTCACCAAGGCCGGCAGCCATGTCATCGCCAAGGGCCAGGGAGTTGAGCTTCTTGGCCGAGAGCAGGCTGATAACGAACCCAACAACCAGGAAGGGCAGCACGGCAAGAATGCGCTCGAAATCGGCGCCGCCGACCCCGCCGATCTGCCAGGACCGAACCCCACCCGCAATGTCATTGCGCGGCAGCACCACGGCGGTCACGAGGGACGAAAAGGCAATCGAGGTGGCGGCACCGGCGAGTGCCAGCTTGAGCGGCGTCGCGCCGCCCCGGCCGAGTGAACCGATCGTATATACAAGAATGGCGGCGCCGCCTGCTCCGGCGATTGCCGCCCAGACGAAAGCCTGGGTCGAGCTCATATTGAACCAGGCAATGCCAATGACCACCGCCAGGGCGGCCCCGGTGTTGACTCCCAGGATGCCAGGATCGGCGAGGGGATTGCGGGTGACGCCCTGCATTACAGTGCCGGCAAGCCCGAGCGCGGCCCCGCCCAGAAGAGCGAGCACAGTCCGGGGAATGCGCAGGGCCACGGATGCCTGGCTGATAGTCTCGTCCTGGCCCGCCCACAAGCCGCGCTGCCCGCCAGACCGTCCGGTGAGCTTGAGCGGAACGGCCGCCTGTGCGCTCGACGCCATTATTCGGGCTGTTCCGCTGCGCTGGACAACAGGTCCAGATAGTCGTCGAGGATAAAGGAAATGGAGAGGGGCGTTGGATTGGCAGCCGTCCCGATGGGATCGGACCCCAGCACCACAATCGCGCCGCGCGCTGCGGCCGGCATTTTGGAGATCAAGGCATTGGCCTTGACGGCGTCCACCAGTTGCTGGTCGCCATAGGTTACGAGGATGTCGACATCATTGAAACTGTCGATGCGCTCGGCGCTGACCGAGCCCGAATATTTGCCCGATGCCGAGGCGTCTTTGACGCTCTGTGGCGATTGCAGCCCCAGATCCTCGAAGAACTTCACGCGCGTATCGTTGGCCGTGTAGAAATTGATGGTGCTGAGGTCAAAGGCATTGAGATGGGTCACGAACATCGCCCTCTTGCCTTTGAGCTCCGGGTGAGCCGCCACGGCGTCGGCGATCTCGGCCTCGATGCTCGCGACCAGCGCCGCCCCTTCCTCCCCCATGCCGAGCGCACGGCTGTTGAGGTCGATCATCTCGCGCCAGTCAGTCGACCAGGGCGCATCAGGGTAGGCGACCACGGGAGCGATCTGGCTGAGCAGATCATAGTCCTGCTGGCTCAGCCCGGAATAAGCAGCCAGGATCACATCTGGATCGGTCGCAGCCACTGCCTCGAAGTCGATCCCGTCTCCCTCGTCGAACAGCGCAGGCGTTTGCGCCCCCAGCTCTTCGAGTTGTTCTGCAACCCAGGGAAGCAGCCCGTCATCATCGTCATCGCCGAAATTGGCGCGCGCAAAGCCGACCGGAACGACGCCCAGCGCCAACGGCACTTCGTGGTTGGCCCAGGCGACTGTGGCAACGCGGACTGGCTTGGCTGGGATAATGGTGGTGCCCAATGCATGCTCGATGGTCAGCGGAAAGCTGGCGCTTTCCTGCGCCATGACTCCGGCGGCAGCGCCAGTAGCGCTCCACGCCATAATGAGGATCGCAGCAAAACCAGGCAGCCGCAGCATCGGCAAAGTCCTTCAGGTGCAAAGCGGACGTTCCATGTCAGGTTTAGCGGTGCGGCGTCAACCGGCGAAATCGCACCACCAGCAAGATTTTGAAATTGCCGGCGAATTGCCATGCATCGGTCGGCTTTGCTAAAACCGGATCACAACTGTCAGCTTACCCGCGAGCCGCCGAAACTGGCTGGATCGCTGCTGAACCAGTATCATCCGGATCACATTAGGTACGACTATGGGCATCGAGGGACACGGCGAAACGAGCAAGCGCAAGCGGGCACATCGGGGGATCATCCCCATGCTGCTGGGCTGCACCGCGCTGGCAGGACTGGCTCCCGGCGTTGGTTTGGCGCAGGAGAGTGCCGGCGCGGGTTCTACCCTGGCGCTGCCGGTCATCACCATTGAAGGGCAGGCCCAGGATGGGGACGATGACCGTGCCTCGATCGTGGCGCGCACCACGACCAGCGGCTCCAAGCTCGCGACGCCGATCCTTGACACCCCGGCAACTGTTTCGGTGGTTACGGCCAAGGAGATCGAGAGGCGCGACGCCGAAACCACCGAAGAGGTCCTGCAATATACGCCTGGCGTCGTCACCGATTTCTATGGCTCCGATGGGCGCTTCGACTACTTCAAGATTCGCGGGCTCGATGCCTTTGCCTATCGCGATGGCCTTGGTATTGGCCGTCCCTTCCTTGGCGTTCGTGAGGAGCCCTATGCCTTTGAACGCGTCGAAGTGGTAAAGGGCGCCAACTCCACTGCGTTCGGTCTGGGCGATCCCGGCGGCTCAGTGAACTATGTCACCAAGACGCCCCGCAACGAGCAGTTCGGCGAAGTCTACGTAACAGGCGGCTCGTTCGGTCGGGGTGAGATCGGCGGCGATTTCGGCGACAATATCACCGCCGATGAGACGCTCTCCTACAGACTGACCGGCAAGCTGCGTCTGGCTGGCGACGAATACGACTATGCCAATGATGATGAAGCCTTTGCCATGGGTGGTCTCACCTGGCGCCCGAGTGATGCCACCAAGCTGACGGTGGTTTATGACCACCTCAGGAAGCGCTATTCCCCCAATAGCGGCGGGCATCCGGTTGGTACTGACTTCGATCGGGATTTGTTCTTTGGCGAACCCGACTTCAACTATGCGACGCTCGATCGTGACACGGTCAGCCTGATGTTCGACCACGATTTCGGGTCGGGTCTTACCTTCAGCTCCAATGCGCGCTATTCCAATTCCAGCGACAGCTATGGCTATGCCTATATCTCGGGGCCGACTGCCGGGACCGTTGCTGCCCGAGACTTCGTGGCCAGCGAAGGCGCTCGGGAGCACTTCATCGTAGATGGTCGGCTGCAATATGAGACGAGCTTTGGCGACATCGACTCGCGTAGCCTCGTCGGCGTCGAGCACAATGATGACCAGTTCACCAGCAAGGGCTTTTATGGCGCCGCGCCTGGCATCGACTGGACCGACCCGGTTTATACCGGCGCTCCCAAAATCCTACCGATCTATGCCGATGCCGCCTACAGCACCAAGGGCAATGCGATCTATCTGCAGCAGGAGCTGACCTTCTCGGATGCCTTGATCGCCACGGTCGGCGTGCGCAATGACTGGCTCGATCTCGAGCAAACCGACAATCTCACCGGCACCACTTTCGGCGGCGATTTCAGCGAGTTCACCAAGCGCGCCGGGCTGGTCTACAAGTTCACCCCGGAAGTGTCGGGCTTTGTCAGCTATGCCGAGTCTGCCGTCCCCGCCGCGCCCTATGGCACGCCCGTGACCACCCTTGCGCCCGAACGCGGCCAGCAATGGGAAGTGGGCGTCAAATACCAGCCCGAAGCCTATCCGGCGCTGTTCACCGCTTCACTCTTCACCCTCTCCAAGGACAACATCACGGTCACGGTTCCCGGCACCCCACCAACCCAGGAGACCCTGGGCGAAGTTAGCGTGAGCGGCATCGACCTCGAAGCCAAGGCCGAGCTGATGGAGAACCTTACGGTGACCGCCGCCTATAGCTACATGATGTCCGAAATCGTCGAGGACGGCGCCACGGGCAATGCGGGCAACCAGCTGTCTCGGGTTCCCAATCACCTCGCCTCGCTTTGGGTGGATTATACCATCCCCAGCATCGGCAGCCTGGGTGAGATCACCCTTGGAGCCGGGGCGCGCTATACCGGGGCCTATTTCATCGACGACGCCAACACGACCAAAGCTGACGCTGCCATCATCTTTGACGCTGCGCTCAACTACGAGATCCAGGAAAACACGACCCTGCAGCTCAATGTCAGCAACATCTTTGACGAAAAGCACGCTGCCCAGAAATATGTCGGCGGCTTTGGCGCCACCTTCTACAATCCAGGCCGCACCATCAGCGCGACTCTGAAACAAAGCTGGTAAGCCCACTCACGCCCATCCGCCACTCGGGCGGGTGGGCAAAGCCTGCGCTTGGCACGTCTGGTCCAGTCGGGCGTTTCCCAATCCAATCGCCCGCGCTAAGCTGGCTTCATGAAGCTCCTGCAGCGCCCATCATCGCGGCTCCTCGTTGTCGACCCTAGCGGTCGCGTTCTGCTCTTCCGCTTCGTTCACCAATCGGGT
>JAQSXP010000083.1 GCA_029256605.1 Devosia sp.
CGGTTTTGCCGGGCTGGCCTGTGCCAAGGCGCTGGGCGGATCCGAGCACGACGTGGTGGTGATCGACAAAAGCAACCACAACCTCTTTCAACCGCTGCTTTATCAGGTGGCAACGGGGGCGCTGTCGCCGGCCGATATCGCCGAGCCCATTCGCAAGCTGCTCAAGCGCTACCCCAATGTCTCGGTGCTGCTGGGAGAGGTGACGGGGATCGACCCTGATCAGCACCAGGTCCGGCTGCAGGATGGCACGACGCTGGGCTATGATGTGCTCGTGCTCGCGACCGGGGCGCGCTACCAGTATTTCGGGCACGAGGAATGGGCGCAAGCAGCGCCGGGGCTCAAGACCATTGCCAATGCCCGCGACATCCGGGGCCGGCTGTTGCGAGCCTTCGAGCTCGCCGAATTGAGCCAGGACAAGCAGGAGCAACAGCGCCTGACCACAACGGTGGTGATTGGCGGCGGGCCGACCGGCGTCGAGATGGCCGGGGCCATTGCCGAGCTGGGGCGCTGGACGCTCAAGGACGAGTTTCGCCGCATCGATCCCGCGTCCGCGCGCGTGTTGCTGGTGGAAGGGGGCGAGCGGATCCTCGGCCAGTTTCCCGCCGAGCTCGCGCAATACGCAACCGAACAACTGGCGCGGCTGGGGGTAACGGTGCTCACGGGGCGGCGGGTGCGGGACGTCACACCCCAGGGGGTGACCATCGACGAAGAGTTCGTGCCGGCGGGCACGATCGTCTGGGGCGCAGGGGTGGCGGCGACCCCGGTGGCGCAATGGCTGGGGCTGCCGCCCGGGCCGGGCGGGCGGGTCGCGGTGGATCGGCACCTGGCGGTCGAGGGCGTGAGCGACATCTATGCGCTGGGCGATATCGCGCTGCTCGAGCAGGATGGGCAGCCGCTGCCGGGCCTGGCGCAAGTGGCCAAGCAGCAGGGGGAATATCTGGGACGGGCGCTGCGGGACGGATGGGAGGCAGCGGGGGAATTTCGCTTCCATGATCGGGGCAACACCGCCGTGATCGGCCGGCACGCGGCGATTTTTGATTTCGGGCGCATCAAGCTCAAGGGGCGCATCGCCTGGCTGCTCTGGGCGATCGTGCATGTGTATCTGCTGGTGAGCTTTGAAAAGCGGCTGCTGGTGAGCCTGCAATGGCTCTGGCGCTATGTGACCCGGGCGCGGGGCGTCCGGCTTATTCCCTAAGTGAGCCCGGGCGCAAAAACCGGGTGGATTGGGCTTGGGTGCGCGGGTGACAAGCGCTAGAGCTTGGTGGTTTGAACCCGAACCGGTTGGTTGGTGATGTCGTTTCCTTCGGCGCCGCGCGCCAACCCGCTGCATCTGCTGGCGGCCTTTGCCACGGGCGGCTTGCTGTCGCTGGCCGTGTTCATCAATGGCGAGGCGGCGCGCTATGGCGGGCCGATGTTCTCGTCCTGGCTGGCCCATGGCGTGGGCATGGTGGTGTCGGCCATTGTGCTGGCCGTGATCTGGCGGCGGCAGCGGGCGGCCAAAGCGGCAGCAGAGTCCGAAGCGGGCAAGGCGCCGCTTTGGGCCTATATCGGGGGTGTGCTGGGGGCAGCGACGGTGATGCTGACCTCAACCGCCGTGAACTCGCCGCTGGCGCTGGCGGGAACGCTGGCGCTGGGGCTGGTGGGGCAGGTGGTGCTGAGCCTTGCGGCCGATTTCTGGGGCCTCTTGGGGCTACCCAAGCGCCGGCTCGGCTGGCGCGACGGGGCGGCGGTGCTGCTGATCGGTGGGGGCAGCCTCGTTATTATCCTTTTCGGGCTGGGCTAGCGCATGATCACTTCGGCCGTTTTTGCCCTGGTTGCGGGGCTCCTCGTGATCCTGAGCCGGCAGGTCAATGGGCGCCTGTCGCTCTCGAGCACGCCGCTGATCTCCTCGTTCTGGAACCATTGCGTGGGCTTTGTGGTGCTCAGCGCTTTGGCGCTGGCGATCGGCGGGCTGCTCCCGAGCAATGCTGGCGAAATTCCCTGGTGGGTGTTCACCGGAGGGGCGCTGGGCGTGGTGTTCGTGGCTTCAAGCTCGTGGCTGCTGCCGCGGATCGGGGCGGTCAACTCGACGCTGCTGGTGATTGCCGGACAGATGGTGTGCGGGGTGGTGTTCGACATGCTGCGTGGGGAGCCCGTGACCTTGTGGGCCGCGGGGCTGGGGATCGTGATGATCCTTGCTGGCATGGCGCTGACGCAAAGGCGGGGGTGAGTTTCCCCCCGCCCGCTGGAGCTCCGGGCGTCAGGCCTTGAGCACGACGACCTTGGTGTTGACCGGGGTGCGCTCGTAGAGGTGGACCATATCCTGGGTGAGAAGGCCGATGCAGCCGCTCGAAATGCCCTTGCCGATGGTTTCGGGCATGATGGTGCTGTAGATGGTAAAAAGCGTGTACCGGCCGTCCTGATAGAGGTAGAGCGTGCGCGCGCCGAGGGGATTGCCGAGGCCGGGCGGCATGCCGCCGGCATAGATGGCGACTTCGGGCTGGCGCTTGATCATTTCCCGCGGCGGGGTCCAGACCGGCCATTCGGCCTTGCGCCCGATATAGGCATCCCCGCTCCACAAGAAGCCCTGGCGGCCGACATTGGCGCCATAGCGGGTGGCCATGCCGTTGTCCTCGATGCGGTAGACATAGTAGTTGCGCGGATCAACGATGATGGTGCCGGGCGCTTCGTCCGTGTCATAGCGCACGATGCGGCGCAGATATTTCGGGTTGATCTTGCTGACATTGACCGCCGGCACCGGGAAGCGCTCATTGGGCAGGGGGCCATAGGCGAGCTTGGCTTCGGCCAGGCTCATATCGGTGCCCGAGCTGGCGCAGCCGGCCAGGCCCAGAGCGCCAACAGTGGCGGCCGCGCCCAGCAGGAAGCGGCGGCGGTTGAGCGCGCCCGCGGCACCGGTCATTGCACCGGCATCGGCAAATCCATTGTCCATGATGTCCCCACCTCCCAAGGCCAGCTGCGGGTGCTGCGCGATGCAAACCGCTGATCCGGCGCGGCGAGCTTGGCGCGATCACGGGCGCTTGGCAAGCGGAGCCTGCGATCAGGCCGAGAGCTGGAGCCTCGGACGCTCGGGCAGTTGCAAAGCGGCAACGAGGGCGCGGTATTCATGCCGGGCATTGACGTGGGATATGGAGGGTGCACCGCCCAGAAGGGTCGCGTCGAGCGGGTCGAACACGGTCATCCCGGTCAAAAACAGCGAGCGGAAGATGACGCGCTCGGCAATGCCATTGGCGACGCGGCAGCCCAGGCCCTGTGCCAGGCGCTCGACCGTATCCTGCACGCGGTTGGCATTGTGCGAGCCCAGATTGGAGATGCGGTTGCGCACCAGCACCCAATCGATGTTGCGACCGCTGCGCTCCAGCCGCTCGGCGCGCGCCTTTTGCACATTGCGCGAATAAGGGCTGGCTTCGAGCGGCTCGCCCGTCTTGGGATCGATGCGCGCGAGCACGTCGAGATCGATCATGCTGTCATTGATGGGGGTGAGCAGCGTATCGGCGGCGCCGGGCGTGTCGATGAGCACGAAATCGACCTCGTTGCGCAGCCCGTTCATGGCGCGGGTGAAGATGTCGAGTTCGACGCGCTGGTTTTCGCGCACCGAATCTCCCCAGGCGGTGGGCAGGTGCACATGCTTGGGCATGAGAATGGCGGCGCCCGTGGTGGTGTCGGCAGTGGCGCGGCGATTGCGCAGATAGCGGGTCAGGGTTTGCTGGCGGCTATCCACGTCGATGGTGGCAACGCGATAGCCCTGGTGCAGCAGGTAAACGGCCAGATGGAGGGCGGTGGTCGACTTGCCCGAGCCGCCCTTTTCGTTTCCGACCGCAATGATATGGGCGCCGCCTTCGGCCATTCGCTCTCTCCAAACCGGCAGTAAGCTCTCCTTCTGCAAGAAGCAAGTTCATGGTTAACAAGTCCCTAACGCGCGGCGCTTGGGACAAGTTTGCGGTGAACAAGCCTGCGTGAGCCGCGTGCCAACGGAATGTAAGCGGCGTTTACCGGATGATGCGCTTGCCGGTGCTGACATCGAAAAGATGCAGGAGGCTGTGGTCGAGCGAGACGCCGATCCGCTCGCCGGGCTGGGCGCTGATCCGCTCGCGGAAGACGCCAACCAGATCCTGCCCGCCCAGGTTCAGCGTCACCTGGGTTTCCGAACCGGTGGGTTCAACAACGACGACCTCGGCCATGGTGCCGGCAGCATCGAGCCGCAGATGCTCGGGGCGCACGCCCAGGGTGATCGGTCCGTCCGCGACATGGGCGGGCAGGGCGCCCAGATCGATGCCGGTGCCATCGGGGAAGCGGAACACCGAGCCGGTGATGGAGCCGGCGATGATGTTCATGGCCGGCGAGCCGATAAAGCCCGCAACAAAGAGATTGGCCGGATGGTCGTAAAGCTCGAGCGGGGTGCCGATCTGCTCGATATTGCCGGCATGCATGACCACGATCCGGTCGGCCATGGTCATGGCCTCGATCTGGTCATGGGTGACGTAGACCGTCGTGGTCTTGAGGCGCTGGTGGTTGAGCTTGATCTCGCTGCGCATCTGCACGCGCAGCTTGGCATCGAGATTGGACAGCGGCTCGTCGAACAAGAAGAGCTGGGGGCTGCGCACAATGGCGCGGCCCATAGCGACGCGCTGGCGCTGGCCGCCCGAAAGATGCCGCGGATAGCGCTGCAGATAAGGCTCGAGCCCGAGCACGGTGGCGGCGCTGGCGACGCGCTGCTTGATCTCCTCGCGCGGCACGCGGCCCAGCTTGAGGGAAAACGCCATGTTTTCCTCGACCGTCATATGCGGGTAAAGCGCATAGGACTGGAACACCATGGCAATGTCGCGGTCCTTGGGGGCGAGGTCGTTGACCACATTGCCGGCAATGGCGATCTCGCCGCCGGTGATGTCCTCGAGCCCGGCGATCATGCGCAAGAGGGTGGATTTGCCACAGCCCGAGGGGCCCACCAGAATGACGAATTCCCCGTCATTGATGTCGATATCGACGCCATGCAGCACTTCGAGGCTGCCATAGTTTTTGCGAACGTCCCGGATCGTTACGGCGCCCATCTGTTCCTCCCAGATCGATGGTCAACGGTCAGTGGACCAGTGTGCAAACAGCTGGGCCGGGCTGGCGGGCATGGGGGCGATTATTCCCTCCTCCTCGAGGGAAACATGCCTGTCACGCCGCAGCTACAGTTCTGTGTAAGGCCTTGCGGCGCTTCGGGCAAGTAAGTGCGGGAAGAAGCGATTGACTTTGCGGATCGTTGAGTCCAGTTTTTCAAGTATTGGCAGGTGGTGACGGGATAAAAGCCCGCGGCAACTGCGGATGGGACGCGGAGCAACAAAAGCTCGGCGCCATGGAGGACTAAAACCGCGCACGAAGATTGCCGCCATGGTTGCGGTCGCGCGCGCTTGGCCATGTTCCAACAGGAGGAAACGGAAACATGACGTCAGACAAGTTCAACCGCCGCGTGTTACTGAAAAGGGGCGGCGCGGCCGGCGTGGGCCTCTGGGCGGCCAGCCAGGGTCTGCCCGCATGGGCGCAGCAGGCGCAGCCCGAGGCGGACCTGCCGCAGGGCGGCGCGGGCAAGCTGACGGTCATTCACCGCACCGAATATTTCGAGGCGGCGCAGAACCTGTTCCGCGATGCCGTGGGCAATTTCGCCACGAGCAAGAATGTCCAGCTCGACATCTCGACCACCAATCCCGAGGCCTTTGGCGATTTCCTGGGCAAGATGTCGGCGGCCGTGCGCGCCGGCAATCCGCCCGATCTGGCTTATACCAGCACCGTTTCCATCCCCCAGATGCACCTGCTCGGTTTGCTCGAGGACGTCCATGACGTGGTCGAGGAAGCGATCAGCCGCTATGGCAATGTGATGCAGGGCATCAATGCCGAAAGCATCGGCAAGATCGATGGCCGCTGGGTGGCCGTGCCCTTTATCGCCAATACGACGGGCGCGTTTTTCCGCAAGGACAAGCTGGCCGAAAAGGGCATCGATCCGGCAACGCTGCAGACCTGGGAGCAGCGCCGGGAAGCGGCGCTCGCTATCTCCGATCCGGCCAATAATTTTTATGGCTGGGGCCTGACGGTCAACCAGTCCGGCGATGGCTGGGGCGTCGCAACCTCCATCCTCAATGCCTTTGGCGGCCATTTCACCGACGAAAGCGGCGTTGTTGTCACCTTCGATTCCCCCGAAACGGTGGCGGCGTTCGAATTCGTGCGGGAAACCTATGACCGCAACGGCCCGTACGCCGCCATGCTGCCGCCCGGCGTGGAAAGCTGGGGCGACATTTCCAACAACGAGGCGTGGCTGGCGGGCAGCACCGGCTATACCCACAACCAGTATTCGCTGTATGCCGCGGCCAAGCGCGACAACAATCCGGTGTTTGCCAACACGGTGATGTTGCCCCAGCCCATGGCCAATAATGGCGATCACCGCAATGGCGGCGCCGTGGGCGGGTGGCTGACCATCTTCAAGGGCGCGCCCAATGTGGAACTCGCCAAGGAGCTGGCGCTGCAGCTGCTCGATCCGGCGGTGTTCACCCCCATGTCTTCGGTGGCGGGCGGGCTGTTCATGCCGGCCTATCAGAGCCTGTGGACCCCCGAACTGCTGGCGGCCGATCCCAACTACGCCATCATCAAGGAACAGGTCGATATTGCCGATCCCTTTATCGGCCCCTCCTGGCCATCGCCACCAGCCGCCCAGATCGACGCCATCCGCGCCCAGGGCGTGCTCGAGCAATCCATGGGCAATGTGATTTCCGGGCGCATGAGCTCCCAGGAAGCGGTCACCGACGGGCACAACAAGATCGTCCAGATCTTTGAAGAAGGCGGCATTCTCTAGGCCGCAAGCCGCGGCGGGCGTCGAGCAACGCCCGTCGCCCGACCACACCAAGGCAGGACTTTTCGGCGAACCGGCAGCCCCGCGCAGGTGGCGGCTCCGGTCCCGGGGGAGGCGCGCATGGACGACCGCATGAGTTTGACACTGGCACCGGCGGCGCGCCGCCCAAGCCTGCGCAAGCGGCTCGACGCCGTGCTGGGGATGGACTGGAAGGTGGGCTATCTCTTTGTGCTGCCCATGGTGCTGATCATGGCGCTGCTGATCTTCTGGCCCTTTGTCAGCGCCATTTTCATCAGCATGACCTCGCTCAACTTCCTCACCGGTGAAACCACCAATGTGGGGCTGCGCAATTACCAGCGGCTCTGGACCAGCAGCGACTTTTTGCAGTCCATGGGGAACACGATCCAGTTCACCTTCTGGTCGCTTACCCTCAAATTCGTCATCGGCATGACCGTGGCGCTGATCCTCAATAGCCGCATTCCGTTCCGCAGCCTTTTGAGCGGGATCATGCTCTTGCCCTGGATCGTGCCCGAGATCGTAACGGCTCTCGCCTGGAAGAGCATTTACGATCCGCTGTTTGGCGGGCTCAACCCGATCCTGCAGGGCGTGGGCGTCATTGACCGGCCGCTGGGGTGGCTCTCCGATCCCAATATGGCGATGGGCAGCGTCATTTCGGTCAATGTGTGGAAGGGCATTCCGTTTTTCGTGCTGCTGCTGCTGGCCGGGCTCAAGGCGGTGGATCGCGAACAGATCGAGGCGGCGCAGGTGGATGGCGCCAATGCGGTGCAGCGTTTTCGCAATGTGACCCTGCCCAGTCTGCGCTATGTGATCGTCGTCACCCTGCTGTTGTCGTTCATTTCGACCTTCAACCAGTTCGGCCTGCCCTTCCTGATGACCGGGGGCGGCCCGAGCGGGGCGACGAAACTTTATTCGATCCTCGCCTATGAAAAGGCGCTGGGCTCGCTGCAATATGGGCCGGGCATTGCCGTGGCCTTCAGCGTGGCGCCGCTGATGGCGATCCTCATCTGGCTGCTCGCCCGCTTCATGCGCCAGGACGACAAGCGCGATGGCAGCAATGAGCGCGGGCCCAGCTTCACCGACCGGCTGCTGACGGGGGCGACCAAGCTCGTCAACATCATCCTGGATCTGGTGTTCCTGCCCATCGAGCTCGTCTTTATCGGCATCGAGCGGCTAGTGCGCCGGGTTCGCGTCGCCACCGGACGCCCGGCAGCGCAGCCGATCCTGCGGCGCAGCGCCCGGTCCAATGCCGGGCCGCTCGCCCGCTTCCTCGTGCTGGTGCCGTTCCTCGCTTTCGTGATCTTTCCCTTCTACTGGATCATCACGACTTCGCTCAAATCCACCCCGCAGATCAGTGAGCGCCGCTCGATTTTCTGGCCCGATCCGCCCACGCTCGAGCAATATTCCTCGCTGCTGCAGGATACGCCGTTCCTCACCTGGCTGCTCAACTCGGCCTTTGTGGCGGCGCTGAGCACCCTCGTTTCGGTGGCGCTGGCGTCGCTGGCCGCCTACGCGCTGACGCGGCTGCGGTTCCGGGGGGCGGGGCTGCTGACGACGCTGCTGCTCATCACCTATCTCTTGCCGGGCACGCTGCTGTTTATTCCCCTGTACCAGACGCTGACGAATATGGGGGTGATCAACACCCATGCGGCGCTGATCATCACCTATCCGACGTTCCTGTTGCCCTTCGCCACCTGGGTGCTGATGGGCTATTTCCGCTCCATTCCGGTGGAGTTGGAGGAAGCGGCGCGCATCGACGGGGCGAGCCGGCTCTATATTTTCTGGCGCATCACCCTGCCGCTGGCCGCTCCCGCGATCCTGTCGGTGACGCTCTTTGCCTTCACCAATGCCTGGAACGAGTTCCTGTTTGCCTTTGTGTTCATCACCAGCGAGTCGTTGCGCACCCTGCCCATCGGCCTGCAATCCATGGTGGTCGGCGATATCCTGCCCTGGGGCAAGCTGATGGCGGCGTCACTGCTCACCGCCATCCCCGTCGCCATCCTTTATGTCTATGCCCAACGCTTCCTTGCCGAAGGGCTGACCGTGGGCGCGGTGAAAGGGTAGGGGGAAGGGGTGCTGGCGCGCCGCCGTGCTTGGCGGCGCGGGATTGTTCGGGGGGCACCCATGCCGCTGCACAACCGGGTGACGCCGTTTGGGGAGATCGTAGCCGATCCATCTCGGGGAACCCTGATGGGCAATCGCGGGATCCTGCACAATGAGTGGGGGGAGCTGGGCCTAGCGCGCTGGCGGCATCCCAACTGGGTGGCCTGCCTGCTGGATTTTCGCGGGCGTCAGCGGATGGTGATGGCGCCCCGGCACTATACCGAGCTGTTTTTCCTTGATGAAGCAACAGCGCTGGCGGCCGGGCATCGCCCCTGCGCGGAGTGTCGCAACGCCGATTACCGGCGCTTTCGTGCCGCCTTTGCCCAGGGGCACGGCCTCGACCAGCCGCCCGCGGCCAAGGACCTTGACGCCCGGCTCCATGCCGACCGGGTAGGGCCGGGACGGCGGCAGCGGACGCGAACGGCGCCAGCGGCAGCCTTGCCGGCTGGCACCATGATTGCGGTGGCCGGCGAGCCATTCCTCGTCTGGGGTGGGCGAATGCGGCCATGGTCGTTCGCCGGCTATGGGGCGCCGCAAGACTTGCCCGCGGGGGATGCCGAAGTGCTGACGCCCTGGGGCACGGTCTTGGCCCTGGGCGCGGGCTATGTGCCCATGGTGCACCCCAGCGCTGGGGACTAACGGCCTGTTGGGCCGCGGCGGTCACAGGGCAGGGGCCGGCTCCGGCAGCGACCGATCGGCTTGCGCGAATTGGCTGGGCGGCAGGCCGACAAAACGGGTGAAGGCCGTGCTGAAGGCGCTGGCCGAGCCATAGCCGACGCGATCGGCAATCTCCTTGAGCCCGCCGTCGCGGCGGCGCAGCATGTCCTTGGCCAGCGCCATGCGCCAGGACAGCAGATATTGCATGGGCGCGAGTCCCGTTTGGTGCTGGAAACGGGCAAAGAACACGGAGCGCGACAGCATGGCCGTCGCGGCCAGTTCCTCCACCGTCCAGGCGCGGGCGGGTGCTTCGTGCAGGCGCCGG
>JAQSXP010000004.1 GCA_029256605.1 Devosia sp.
GCCCGCCTGGTTAACAAAAACGTAACTCCCCTGGCATTGAACTGCGTAGAACCCAAGCCAATATAGGGGTCATGGATAGGGGGCGCGCTGGCACCGAAAACGCCAATGGCGAGGGAACACCCCAGCTCTTTTTCAAGGCTCTCGCGCCGAAAAGATTAGCTTGTGGCGTGTCAGCACAAACCTATTTATTAATGAGATTCAGCCCAGCATCCTCTTGGGCTGTCTGCAATGGGTGCGCTACCCATCACCCCACCTCGGCGCGCCCTCGAAAGGAATAAAGATGACGGACGTCAATCCCGCCGCTGGCGACACCAGCCGTGACCGGGTTTACCCAGTCCTCCCCTTGCGCGACATCGTCGTATTCCCCGGCATGATCGTGCCGCTGTTCGTGGGCCGCGAGAAGTCGGTCAAGGCTCTCGAAGAGGTCATGCGCGACGACAAGCACATTCTTGTTGTGACCCAGAAGAATGCCCAGGACGATGATCCGGCCCCAGACCAGATCTACGCGACGGGCACCATCGCGACCGTTTTGCAGCTGCTCAAGCTTCCCGATGGCACCGTCAAGGTGCTGGTTGAAGGCCTGAGCCGCGCCACGATCGACCGCTATCTCCAGACCGTCGACTACTTCGAAGCTGAGGCATCGATCCTGCCTGAGCCTGAGGAAGATGCGACCGAAGTTGAGGCACTGGCTCGTTCGGCTCAGACCGAGTTCGAGAACTATGTGAAGCTCAACAAGAAGATCTCGGCCGAGGTCGTGGCTGCTGTTGGCCAGATCGAGAGCCATTCCAAGCTCGCCGACACCATTGCCAGCCATCTCGTGATCAAGATCAACGAGAAAGAAGACCTGCTGTCGACGGTTTCCGTTTCCGAGCGCTTCCAGAAGATTCTTGGCCTGATGGAAGGCGAGATCGGTGTTCTGCAGGTGGAAAAGCGCATCCGCTCCCGCGTCAAGCGGCAGATGGAGAAGACCCAGCGCGAGTACTATCTCAACGAGCAGATGAAGGCGATCCAGAAGGAGCTCGGCGACGGCGAGGAGGGCTCCAACGAGATTGCCGAACTTGAGGACCGGATCAGCAAGACCAAGCTGAGCAAGGAAGCTCGCGCCAAGGCTGTCGCCGAGGTCAAGAAGCTCAAGGCCATGAGCCCAATGTCGGCCGAAGCCACTGTGGTCCGGAACTATCTCGACACCCTGCTTGGGCTGCCCTGGGGCAAGAAGAGCAAGGTCAAGCGCGACCTGGTTCTGGCCGAAAAGGTGCTGGACGAGGATCACTACGGCCTCGACAAGGTCAAGGAACGCATCCTCGAGTACCTGGCAGTGCAGGGCCGCACCGGCTCGCTCAAGGGCCCGATCCTGTGCCTTGTTGGCCCCCCGGGCGTCGGCAAGACCTCGCTGGGCAAGTCCATTGCCAAGGCGACCGGCCGTGAGTTCGTGCGCATGGCACTGGGCGGCGTTCGGGACGAGGCCGAAATCCGCGGCCACCGCCGCACCTATATCGGCTCCATGCCCGGCAAGGTGATCCAGTCGCTCAAGAAGGTCGGCAAGTCCAACCCACTGTTCCTGCTCGATGAAATCGACAAGATGGGCCAGGATTTCCGCGGCGATCCGAGCTCGGCATTGCTGGAAGTGCTCGATCCCGAGCAGAACCACACCTTTGCCGATCACTACCTCGAGGTTGATTATGACCTGAGCGACGTGATGTTCGTGACCACCTCGAACACGCTGAACATCCCCGGGCCGCTGATGGACCGCATGGAGATCATTCGCCTGTCGGGTTACACCGAGCAGGAGAAGCATGCGATCGCCAAGCAGCACCTGATCCCGGAGAGCCTCAAGGAGAACGGGCTGGCCCATGGCGAGTTCGAACTCTCCGACGAGATGCTGACCGCCTTGATCCAGCGCTACACTCGCGAAGCGGGCGTGCGTAACCTCAAGCGCGAAATCAGCAAGCTGATGCGCAAGGCCGTGGCCGAGATCGTCAAGACCAAGGTCAAGAAGATCGTCATCGACGAGGAAAAGCTCACCCAGTATCTGGGCGCCGACATCTTCAAGCATGGCGAGATTGAAGCCGAGCCACAGGTTGGCCTCGTGACGGGTCTGGCCTGGACCTCGGTGGGTGGCGAACTGCTGACCATTGAAGGCGTGATGACGCCGGGCAAGGGCCGCATGACGGTTACCGGCAACATCAAGGAAGTGATGAAGGAGTCGCTGACGGCGGCAACCGCCTATGTCCGCTCCCGCTCGATCGAATTCGGCATCAAGCCGCCGATGTTCGATACGCGTGACATCCACGTCCACTTGCCTGAAGGGGCGACGCCCAAGGACGGCCCGTCGGCCGGCATTGGCCTCGCGACTGCGATCGTCTCGGTGATGACCGGTATCCCGGTGCGTAACGATGTCGCCATGACCGGCGAGATCACGCTGCGGGGCAGGGTGCTGCCGATCGGCGGCCTCAAGGAAAAGCTCCTGGCGGCCCTGCGTGGCGGCATCAAGACGGTGCTGATCCCCGAAGAGAATGTCCGCGATCTCGCCGAGATCCCGGACATCGTCAAGGAAGGCATGGAGATCGTGCCGGTTTCCCGGATGGACCAGGTGATCGAGCGGGCGCTGGTCCGCAAGCCCGAGCCCATCGAGTGGAACTTCGATGACGCCGTGCCTGCTGTTTCCACCACTGTGGACTCCGCTGACGAAGGCGTCACCGGCGGCCTGCACTAAGCTCTCGTGCATGAAATAAGGAAGCGGCGTCCCCACGGGGCCGCCGCTTTTTTTGACTGCTGACAGGCATTGTCATTGGTTTGGGATGTACTAGGCTGCCGCCCCCCGTGCCCCGGAGCCTGCCGCATGAACAAGCCCCTTGTCGTGATCCTTGCAGCCGTGACGCTGGACGCCGTCGGCATCGGGCTCATTGCGCCGATCTTGCCGAGCCTGCTGCGCGAAGTGGCGCATCAGGGCGACGTGACGCTGCTTTACGGGCTGCTGATCGCGCTTTACGCCACCATGCAGTTCATCTGCTCGCCCATTCTGGGCGTGCTCAGCGACCGGTTCGGCCGCCGGCCGGTGCTGATCTTGTCGCTCTGCGGGGCAGCGCTCGACTATGTGCTGATGGCGCTCGCGCCCAATCTGCTGTTTCTCGTGATCGGTCGCGCCATCGCGGGCATCACCGCCGCAAATATGGCGGTGGCCTCGGCCTATATCACCGACATTTCACCCGAGGATCAACGCGCCCGGCGCTTTGGCTATTTTCACGCGATGTGGGGTATCGGCTTTATCGTTGGCCCAGTGCTGGGTGGGGTTCTGGGGGAGTACTGGCTGCGCGCGCCCTTCATCGCTGCCGCCGTTCTCAATGCCCTAAACTGTGCGCTCGCCTTTTTCGTGCTGCCCGAATCCCATCATGTGCGCGGCACGGCCCGGTTTAGCTGGGCTACGCTTAACCCCTTCCTGCCACTGCGCTGGGCACTCAGTTTCCGCGTGTTGATCCCGCTCATCGCCATCAACATGATCATGATGTTTGTCGGCCAGATGTATGGGGTGGTTTGGGTGCTGTTCGGGGAAGACCAGTTCAGCTGGAGCCCGCTGACGATCGGCTTGTCGCTGGCGGCTTTCGGCGTCTTTCATGCGGGCGCGCAGGCGTTTCTGACCGGCCCTGTGGTCGCGCGGTTCGGCGAGCGGGCCTCGCTGCTGATCGGATTTTCGGCCGAAGTGTTCTGTCTCGTCGTGTTGGCTTTTGCGGGGCAGGGCTGGGTCATGTTCGCACTGATGCCGCTTTTTGCAGTGGGCGGCGTCGGCATGCCGGCACTGCAGTCCCTGATCACCCGGCAGGTCGATGCCGAGCGGCAGGGGCAGTTGCAGGGGGTATTGGCGAGCATGGTCAGCCTGACCTCGGTGTTCGGGCCGCTGTTTTTCAGCTTTTCCTATGCCGGGGTGCGCGGAGACTGGCCGGGAGCTATCTGGCTGATCGGGGCGGCGATCTATTGTTTGGCGCTGCCGCTGATGTTTGGGCTGCGCAAGCTGGCTCCCGCCTCGGCGTGAGGGCGTGATTCTGGGGGTTTTTCCCTCGGAAAAGCGCCTTGGAAGTCTTGCCCACCCCGATTTTCCCGTTCATTAACAGCTTGAGCGCGTCAGTCAGGAAAAGCCCGGCTGCCTTGCGTCCTGGGCGGAATCGCCCAAGGGTGCCGCCATTTCCATGCTCGCCGTCAACGGCGGCCATTCTCTGTGAGGAAACGCTATGAACAAAAACGATTTGGTTGGCGTCGTTGCTGACAAGGCCACGATTACCAAGGCACAGGCTGCCGAGGCCGTGGATGCAGTGTTCGAAGCCATTGCCGAGTCCCTCAAGGCTGGAGACGAAGTTCGTCTCGTGGGTTTTGGTACCTTTGCCGTCTCGCGCCGCAAGGCATCCACCGGCCGCAACCCTGCGACCGGCGCCGAGATCAGCATTCCTGAGTCCAACCAGGCCAAGTTCAAGCCAGGCAAGGGTCTCAAGGACGCGCTGAACCCCGCCTGAGAGTAAGAACTCACTGGGGCCCCGCCTGCGTTTCGCGGCGGGGCCCTTTTTCTTTTGGTATTTGCGGTTGACGCGCCCGGTCGCGCACCCTAATCAGTGCCCTGCACCGGCCATCATGGCCCGTGGGCGATTAGCTCAGTTGGTAGAGCGCCTCGTTTACACCGAGGATGTCGGCGGTTCGAGTCCGTCATCGCCCACCATTCCCCTTCTTTTCGTCATTGAAAACAAAGGGTTAGAACATTTCGTTTTGTTCTAGTTAGAACGTCGGGTCAATTTGGCCATGCCATCCACAGCCATAATCTTCTGATTTGCAGAGCGCGTATAGCGCTCCACTTCGGCAATGGTCTGGTGTCCCGTGATGGACATTATCTCGTGCGCGGTACAGCCGGCCTCGGCCAGGCGTCGAGCGCCCGCCTTGCGCAATCCATGGGCATTATAGCCCTTCCCAAGCCCGGCCTCGCGGCACCGATCGCCGAACCAGTTCCCGAAGCTCGCCGGCTTGAATGGTCCGCCTGCTTCGGACAAAAGCAGGGTCATGTTGTCCTTGGGCACCGTCTCCAAGATCGCTGCCAGATCGGGATGGATGGGCACCTCGAGATAGGTGCCGGTCTTCTGCTGCCGAACCGAGATCATAGAGCCGCGAATGTGCTGCCGGCCCATGCGAATCACATCGCCGCGTCGCTGCGCGGTGTAGAGGCATAAGGCGAACGCTAGTCGCGCTTTTGAGCCGATCGGGTGCTTCGCCTCGAATTTCTCGATGTCTGCCTCTGACCATGCCACAAAGCCATCACCGGCTACTTTGAGCGACTTCACGCCAGCCGTGGGATCGTCGCGGCGCATCTCCTCATCCACAGCGAACTTCATCAGCATGCGGAGAGTGCGAAGCAGTTTGTTGGCGGCGCCTGGTGTCTCGGCCTTCTTAGCCAGCAACAGCTTCACGGCCTTGCGGTCGAGAAGCTCCACCGGCTTGTTGCCGTGGGCAGTGTCGATCTTGTTGATCTCGTTCCGGTAGCTCGACTGCGTTAGCGGGCTGAGGTTCTTGAAGGCCGCCGAAGCGTAATAGCGCGCGATCAGGTCGGACATGCTGCCTTTCGCCGGCTTGCTCACCTTCGGCCGAGCAGGTTCCGCGGGCACGCTGTTGAGGCAGTCCTGGTAGACCGCCATGAACTCGGCAGACCCAGGCAGGCCGGGCAGGGCGGTCCGAGCAGCGCCTCGCTTGTTGAAGTAGTGGCGCTTTGTCCCCAGCCTGTCCGTGTAGCTCTTGATGTAGCGAAGCTTGATCGTGCTCACGGGAAGCTCTTACTCATCGTCGTGCCACGGGTTCTTACCGTGCGCGATCTCGCCCTCGACTGGCAACTCCCGAAATGCAGCGTCGATGTCGTCCACGTCCCAGATCCGGCGCCCGTCGATGAGCCTCGGCCGGGGCATGCGGCCGTCCTTCACCAAAGCCGAGAACTTGGTGGCACCCAGGCCGACGTAGAGCGCGGCTTCCGCTTCACCTAACCCGCGCCGCATTGACAGGCGCGTTGCTACTGCTGCCTTAGCGGCGCTCATGGTGATGAACTCCTTTCGGCCCGTGTTCTCCACCTACTTGACCGCGTAAGTTCCTTTGCGCACGATCGAGTACATGGAAAGAGCTAAGGCAAACGAGCGTATCGTCCTCTCCCGTTACACGTTTACGCGCTTCCAGCGCATGATGGGAGCCGGAGATCGACCGCTGGGCGCCGAGGCACTTATCAGGGAGGAGCTTCGCATTCTGGACGAGCTCGCTGCCACTTTCCCCGACATGGAGGACAAGCTGGTGTTGCTCGTCCAAGGACGGAGCGGTCTTCTGTCCAGGCTCGAGATACAGCTGAACTAGCGGGCTCATGGCTCAGACGCCCGGTTCGCAAGCTTCAGCAGCACATCTGCATGGCACGGGCCATCAAGTGGGCACCAGCACGCAAGGTTCTTGCCGCGAAGCGGAGCCAGGTCGGATGGATAACCCGCTGCAGCGAGCAGCTCCGCATCGTCCATCATCTGCCGGAAGAACCCCACGGCGCCTTCCCGGTCATCTGCCTTGCGCCCGAATGGTCCTGCAGCACCAACCGGGAAGGGATTGCCCCACTTGCCGGGCCTGGCGACACTCACTGTGTCGGCCGGCATCCTCCAGCCCTTCTTGCGCGAAAGCTGCACACGAACTGGCTTCATCATGGCGTCATCTCCGAGCAGCATGCCGGCTCCACATTAGCTTTTCGGATCTGGCTCATGTCTATGCTGCCTTCTTCATCGGACTGAGGCCAAGGCCGTTGTCCTTCGCTAGCTGTGAGCGCTTTGCCGAATAGTTCGGGGCTACCATCGGGTAACGATCTGGCCCACTTGGCGCGGTATTCCTCCGGGGTCATGTTGTAGGCCGTCCGCAGGTGGCGCTTGAGCGACTTGAACTTCTTGCCGTCTTCCAGGCAGATGATGAAGTCGGCGGTGACGGACTTGGCGAGCGGAACAGCGGGCTTCAGCGGCTCCCGGGGCGCAGGCGCGGCAGCTGCGGTTTCGACCGTGTTCAGCGCTACGTAAACGCTGTGGATGATGGCTGGCACTTGCTCGGCCTGCACCTGGTTGTTGGCGACATAGCTGGCGACGATCTGGGTGGTGAGTTCTAGGGCGGTGGCAGTCATGTGGCGGGCTCGCTCTTGCGGTTCATGGGTCGGGATTGAAGCTGCGGCCGGTCGGCCACTCGCGATGACTGTGGATAGCGGTGCGGTCCTTCGGTGTCTTGCGCGGCCCGGTTGTTCGCTTCCGGCGGGGCTTGAATAGCTCTGTGGGCTTGGGCACCAGGCCGCGCTCCACACGATTCCTGAGCGTCTCCTGCAGGCCGCGGATGATGTGCTCGAGCAGCACCGTTCGGCTGATCTTGCCAACCCAGCCATGGTCCAAGAAGGCGTGGCACCAGGCGCAGCCATCAATGATGGATATGTCGTCGGCCTTTCGAGCCATGCCGAAGCCGACATCGTGCACATGGCAGGCCACGGTTGTCTCGATGCCGCCGTGGCACACGCCGACAAACCGCAGCTTGCAGGTTTCACCCTGGGCACCATTGAGGTACTTGGGCGAGCGAATGGGCTCCAGCCGAAAGTTCTCCATCAGGCGCGCTCCTCATAAGCCTCGATGGGCGGAGCAGGACGCGTGTCCTTCGGCTTGGGTTCGCTCCATTCCACGCCTTGCTGGTCGCCAAAGGCGCGGATGATCGTCAGCAGGTCGCGCATCTCCTCGTGAGTAAGCTCGGATGAGGAAGTGCCGCTGACGTTGACGAAGCCGGTGTGATCCGTGTTCGGCACCAGCTTCATCTGGTCGCGGTGCTCGCGGCGGAGTGCATCGAGCATCACCAGTTTCCATTCCTCGGCGTCTAGCTGCAGCCCGTTCCAGACCAGCCCACGCGCAAGGTCGCCCAGCATGGCCCACATGGCGCCATTTTGGTCGTTGGAGCGCTTTGGCCCTTTGATCTCGATCCGGCTGTTGGCCTTAGCGGACATGACCAATTCACAGGCGCGCTGATAGAGGCGTTCGTTGGCAAGGGTGATGATCTGGCGCGGCATCAGCAGGCCACCTGGCTAAATCGTTCAGGCAAATGGATGTCAGCGAACTCCACGAAGGCTGCTAGCGCCCGTTCCACATCGGCGGCCATGCCGGGGTAGCGGTGCATCTTGAGCTTGTGCAAAGAGCGTACCTTCCAGACGCGCTCTTGGTTGGCGATCTCAGAGCCCTCGAAGATGTTCCATCGGAACATGTCGGCCTCGAACACCTCGAGATAGATCCGCCACTGATAGCTGCCGAGAAATCGCTCTGGATCATAGGAGCTGGTGAGCTTGTGGTCATCGATACGGCGGCCGTAAATTCCGTCCACCTTGCCAACAAGCGTCACGAGCACATTGCCAACGCGATACTCGCGGGTGGCTTTCGTCTCCCGCAAGACTGGGAGGTCGAGCTCGTCTTCCAGTTCGATGTTGAAGACGTGGTCCTCAGCCTGCAGCTTGGCCGCAGAGCCTTCGCCGCAATTCTCCAGCGCCTTGTGGAAAGCCGTGCCCGCAAGCATTGCTGGCGACGGAGGCGTCTGCCGGCGCATCTGGGCGAGGAAGGTGTCGAGATCACCGTCCTCGTCGCTGAGGTAATAGCGCAGCGCATCGATGTCGGTGGCCGAGACTCGGAGAGCTTCCATCAGGCCGCCTCGTCCTGCGTCTCGCTTGAAGGCTGCTGTTCGGAATTGGCCGCGTACTGGCCGGTGGCCTTGTCATAGGCCAGGCCCAACTCGGTTGCCCGGCCGTGCAGAAGCGTCTTGCAAACCCGGCCCGCAGCAGAAGCCCGCTCGATCAGGACATTGATCCCGGTGGCTTCGGCCACGTTGGGTAGGTTGGCGCGGAACCAGTCCTGCTCGGCAGCGGCGGTCTTCTGCTCCTCAGACAGGCTGTTGAGCTTGTCCTTGGTCGCCTGGATCACCCAAGTGAGGAAGGCGTCGAACTCAGCGCTCTCATGGTGTGGCACCAGGAGGGGCTCCAGCTGCCCGGGGTTCTTCCCGAAGGCGGCGTCGGCCGGTGAGAACTTCAGCATGCGCTTGCCGTTCTCCATCACCAGCCGGCCCATTGCATCGGCTGCCTTGTAGATTTCACCTTTGGATCCGCCCTGAACGTCCAGGCGCTCGATCACGTCATCACCGTTTCGCTGCTCGTCCATGTGGGCGATCAGCACGACGTCCTTGCCGAAGCTGTTCATTAGCTTGAGGAAGCCGATGAACCGGGTCTTGAGGGTGCCGTATCCAGGCAGGGTGAGGGCGCCGTTTTTGTGCCCCTTGGGATCGGTCTTGATGATGTCGGCCGTGATGGCATCGAGCGCTCGACCAGCCGTGTCGATGATGATGGTCTTGTAAGGCGCGAGGTCTTCGGCAGTGATAGCGGTCACGTCCGCCCAAGCCGCCACGCGCACCACGTCCCTGCGGTTAGCTGCGCGGTGGGAGCCGTTGTCAAAGTCGAGCAGAAGCGGGGCTTCGGCGGTGAATGCGAGACTGCTCTTGCCCAAGCCGGGAGGGCCGTAGACCACCACGTTGAGGCGCTCGACGTGGATGGGGTCGGTAGACTTGGTGATTTTCAATGCCAATGGAGTTCTCCGGTTCAGGTGTTTTGGGAGGCGCGACGCTGATACCAGCGGGCGTCGGTGAGGCAGCGATCGGCTTCGGCGGTGTTCTTGCGGGCTCGCTCGGTCAGGCCCCGCTCGTAATCCTCCTGCGCCCACGTCCGGTATTTGCGGCTGAGTTGGCGAAGGGTGACGGACAGGCGGGTGAACTTGTCGCGCTCGTCGGCCGCAGGCGTGGTCGGGAGCATAGCATTCATGCTGCTTTGCAGATCTGCATGTCCGCCTGGAGGGCGTCGGCCCATTCGCCGAGCTTGGCCACGACGGTCATCAGCTCGTCGCGCATAGCCAGGTCGATGGTTTCCACCATCACCGCGCGGCGGGCGAAAACCTGCTTGGCTTCATCGAGGATCGAGAGCCGCTGACCATCGTTAGAGGCGGCCCGGAGGCGGGCAAAGATGGAGGCCAGTGGGTAATCCCAGTCCGTGACCCCGATCCCCCCACAGGGCGGGGAAAACGGGCTGCACTGAAGCATTCCGGATTGAGCGAGGCGCAGGGCTCCGAGGAAAGACAGAACCATCAGAACAATCCCATGATGGCGCTCGGCGGCACGACCATGTGGCCGCCGGCAACGGTGTAGAGGAAGGCCAAGAAGCCGATGAATTGAATGGGGAAGAGCAGGGTGGCCCGGATCATTCTGCCGCCATCCTGGCGCCTTCCACGATCATGCGCGCGGCATCATCCATCGGGTCTGCAAAGTGGCCCATGACGTTCGCCAGCTGCACCAGCCGAGCGTTTGCGTCGGCCAGGATCGGCTCGGGGTCGCCGCCTGAGATTCCGGCGCCCTTGGCGCTGCACAGAGTCTCATGGAGTTTGCGCGAATGGTCGATGGCCTGCTGAAGGTCGAACATGGGACTACTCCGCTGCCTGCATCATTGGGCGCTCAGCCCAAATGCGACGGTTCTCATTGTTGCGCTTGATGGCTTGGCGAGCGGCGCTGATTAGGTCCGTGACCATGGCGTCCAGTACCCACTCCTCGAAGAGCTCGAGGCCGTACTGGCGCAGCACGGACGAGACTGCGTCATTGCCCGTTTGGCCGGTGATCTGGCCGAAGCTCAGGATAAAGCGCTCTTTGTGGGCACGGCTGGCTGGACGCGCACTCACAGGCCCGCCCCGCGGTACTGAGTGGAGTGCTGGCTCGTGAAGCTGGCGGTGGTCTCGAGCTCGTCGCGGCGCTCCATGACGTCGTTGCCGACGTAGGGCGCGTATGCGTCCGGTGCGTTGTCGTAGATGTCGGCAGCTTCGAACCAGTCGCGAGCTAGATCACTGGTGATGTCGCGCATTGAGCCTTCGCTCGGAACGCAGTGCCAGATGGTGGTGCCTGCATAGCTGCGCTCAAGAACGTCTTTGGCTGCAGCTAGGCTGGTGAATGTCTCGTGATCATCGGCATCGATGATGGTCCAGTAATCGGACCGGGTAATTTCGGAAGGCCTGAGGTGCTTGTTCACTTCGCTCTCCATCGGATGCGGTGATCGCTTCGATGGAGCAAACGTAGCTTAGATCGCTACAGCACGTCAACAGGGTTGTAGCGATAATAGAAACAAAGCTTGGCAGCCTTTCCTGCGCTCGCGTACACAGCAGTTATAATCCGAAGGTACTGAGACAAGACCCGAACGAAGTGAGGGGATTGTCGGGAACACTGCTGAAGATGTGTGGAGCCGCGCCTAAGCGGCGCTCCACTGAACTCAGTGGTAGATCACCCTGAACTCAGTGCTTGGTTAGATATAGGGACAGGGCAGTGCGCGAGTGAACTGGGTGACGAACACTTATGTTCTTGGTGTTCTCACAGGCATCAACCTGTCAGTCCTGGCGGCCTACTGCGCAGTTTGGAGATGGTCAGCGAGAGACGTAAGTCGATACGACTTCTCGGTCCGATGCTGTGCCGCGCCTTGTGTAATAAATGCCCAGTTCGAAGCCGCGAAGAACTCCATCTCCACGCCAAACCGTGAAGGTCATTTGTAGGGCTTGGCCCGGCAGGATGCGGTTGGATGGCGCTTTCACGATCAGAGATTTGACGTTCTCTCCGTCCTGTTGGAACCAGTACGGCAGATTGGGAGCGACGTTGACGGAGGTCACCTGGAAAGGAACTTTGCCGTCGTTGTGCACAGAGAGCTGATAGACGCCCTTTTGCGCGTTTGGCCGGTCTACTAGGTCCACAACGACGTGCGGCTTAGGGTTCTTGTCCGTATGCCGGAACCTGGCCTGGAATATTCCACCGATGACCATAGCCAGTAGGGTGCCCAAGGTGGCGAAGGCGGTGATTTCCTCGGCGTGAAGCCCGAAGAGCATATCCGCGCCCATCACTCCATCTCCGGGACTTCACCCTCTTGGAACAGAACAACCGGATCCCCGAACTCGCCATTTGTGAGGTCCGCCGATCGCCACCAGGCGAGAGCGCCGGCGTATTTGCCGGAGGCCCAGAGCAGCCGTGCCTGCTGCTTCGCAGCGCCTTCGGACTGCGCCTCGCGAGCCTCGAAAGCTGGCTGCAGTTCGCCTTCCTCGTCACGCACGAAGGCGAGGTAGACGATGAGCTTGGTCGGAACGGTGTTCATCTCGGCTTGATCCAGTCGATGGGGGCTGCCCACGCGACAACTTCGTCTTCCATCTCTGGGTAGAGCGGATTCAAGCTCTGGAGATTCCAGGTGTTTGGGCTAGATCCTGCCCTGATGACTTTCACAAAGATGCGCCCGTCGCCGAGCTGTACCACTGCGCGACGGTTTAGCAGGTGCTCAGGGGCCATGGTCTGCGAGTAGTAGATCAGCGTCCCGGCTTCGTAAGCCGGGTGCATGGAATCGCCTTTTACGCGGACTGCTACGGATCCCGGCCTGGCATCTCGCGGCGCAGGCACCATCGCGTCACCATCATCTTCCAAAGCGATGACCTCGGCGCCGGCACCAATGTCCCCTTTGAGCGGGACCTGGATCTCCGATGGGGCCTCCCAGCCGGTGAAACTCTCAATGGCCATTGCCTCTTCCGCGGTGATGCCGCGTGTGCCCTTGGTCATCTTGTTCACGGCAGCTCGGTCGATAGACTTGCCAAGCACCTCAGTTAGATGGCGCGCCAACTCGGTCTGTGATTTTCCAGACGCCTCGAGGGCGGATCGTAGCCATTCGGACAACATGCACCTTTGATAGCGTGGGAGCGGCCTGCCGTCTTTTTCTGTAATCGCTACAAGGAGGCTTGCGCGTGGTAGTGAATATCGCTACATTGAGCATATGGAACCTGCGGCAAGCATCATTTCTAAGCTCGGCGGCGACACGAAAGTGGCGGAGATCGTGGGTGTGCATCGCACCCGCGTAGCCAACTGGAAGCGACCCCGCGCCGCGGGCGGAACCGGTGGCACCATTCCGTTCAAACATGTTCCGGCTCTCCTAGCCGCTGCCCGAACTCTCGGCCAAGAACTGTCGGCAGATGATTTTCTGCCAGTGGAAGCGGAGGTGGCGTGATGGCTGGCCTCCGCAACCGTTCGGCTATGGTGCTTTTGTCGGGCCTTGCGTCACTGGGACTCGTCTTCGTCGCGTACAGCGTCGGTCCTTCCATCATCCATGTCGCGGCCGGTCCCTGATGGCCCGGGCGCATCTTTCAGTTCATCACAACGATCTTCAGCAAACCGGCGCTGGAGTTTCCTCGCGCCGCCGTTTTGCTCAAGGCCGTGTTGTTCCACACGAGCTTGAGCGGGGTCGGGCTTTTAGCCGATCCCGCATCACCTCTCGGCATTTCGACGGTTCCCGCCGTCTCCATGCCCACACCCAGACCGTCCAGCAGTTCATCCAAAATCTCGCTGATCGGTCGCATATCCATCTGTGTGCCCTTTCCTCGTCGTCGTTCGCCGCTGGTGCAATCAATGCCAGCGAACGAGGACAAGGACTTGGAAACTCACTCCAAGAACGTGGATTTTTCTTCCAAGGATCGAGGCGCCATGAGTGACGCCCATTACGCTTCCGAACTTATCCAGGACTCTTTCCCCACCGGTGCTGGCCGCAAGGCGCAGGCAGCGATCGGAGAGGCCTTCGAGGCGCTCAAGCGCCTTGAGCGCGCGCTACCGGCTGAGGTGCTGCGGAACCGTCAGCGATCATGGACCGAGCGCCGGGTCAAAGCGATCTGGTTCTGCGAAGCCCGCCGCATCGACCATTACGAAATTCAAGATCTGACGGCCGTCGCCGTAGAGGAGGCCCGGATTGAAAGACAAAGGCTCAAAGCCCGCGAGCTCCGGCTGGAGGCGTTTCTTGCCGCTCACCAGGAGGGCGAGATTGGCCCTGACGGTGAGCAGGAAGGGCGGGGAACTGGCGGACTGGATCTGCCCGGAAATGGCGGGACCTTTGCCGCCGAAGACGAAGATCAAACCCACTGGGGAATGTGACCATGACCACTGAGCAGCTCAAGAATGGCTACGAAGACGACGACTTCCGGCAGGTGATCGCCGAGATCGAGGATGCGGATGAAGAGGCCGAGTCCATCATGGCCACGGCCCGCGGCAAGGTTTCTGCCATTCGCACGCGGCAGAAGAACCGCATCAAGATCGCCAAGCAGGAGCTTCGCATTCCAAGCGATGTGCTGCGGGCCGTTCTGAAGCAGCGCAAGCTCGAGCAGAAGCTGAAGGACCTCGCCTCGACCGTGCCCGATGATCTGATCGAGGTGTTCGAGGATGCGTCCGGCCAGTTCTCGATGTTCGCTCCATCCGGCGATGATGCGCCGGCCGAAACATCGGCCCAAGCAGCGGCCCGGCAGCGCCGGGAAGAGGTTCAGGCCGTCACCGATCGCGAGCAGGAAGAGGGCGCCGCGGCGCTCGAAGAGCTTACCGGTGCGGTGCACTGATGGCCAACTGGCACACAGACATGTCCAAGGCGCCGCGCGGTCACTACGTGGTCAAGTCGGCCGGGCAGGGCGGCAAGGCCGATCGGCGTGTCTTTGAGCCGCAGCTGATCATCGCCGCCGGCAAGTGCGGCGTTGTGACGGTTAGCTATTACATCCCCGAGCACAAGCGCTGGAACATGTTTGCGAACGGCGAGCAGCCGGTCGCGTGGACCGAGTACGCCGGGCAGACCATGGTCCCTCAGCCGGATGGCACAACCAAGCGCGTGCTCGATCTGCCCCAGCATCCGCTCCAGGTGGCGGCATGAAGTCGATCCTCGCTCTTGATGTGTCCGCGACTGCGACTGGCTGGGCCATGGGCCTGCCGGGCGACAAGCCTATCAGCGGCGTAGAGCGGTTCTCGCGCGATGGCGGGACCGCAGACGAGGCCTATGTCCGCGCCGTGGTTTGGCTGAACCGCATCCTCTACGTGCACGGCCCTGCTATTGTCGCCATCGAGGCGCCAATCCTCACCAGCGGCGGCGGCTTCACGAATCCGCATACCGCCGATCTGCTGCAGGGCATCATCCATGTGCTGCGGTTTGCCGTGAAGGCCAAGATGCCAGGCGCGGCGCAGCTGATTGCTGCATCGACCGCTCGCAAGACCTTCACCGGCAAGGGCAGCTATTCCAAGGGCGAGGCCAAGGACGCCGTGCAGGCAGAAGTGCTGCGCCGCGGCTGGCTTGATCTTGAAACCATGCAGAACGACCGGGCCGACGCTCTCTGCCTCTGGGGCCACACGGCCGCGCTGCAGATGCCTGAGCTCGAATACCGGCGCTCGCTCAAATCCCAGCCAACATTGACCGAGGAGGCATGATGACCACGGACGTTATCGAGCGCGCCCAGTCCCGCATTGCCGAGAACAACAGCGAGATCGAGCGGCGCATCGCCGACAATGCTCGCTGGCAAGAATTCCTCGTCCAGGCACAAGAGCTTGTCGGCGAGATCGAACCGCAGCCGTCACTGTCCTCCTCCCCAGTGCCGGCTGCACAGGCGGAGGAGGGCACCCCTGCCTCTTCCGCCGACCTATCCCAAGCGAAAGCATCCACAGACGGCGGCGCGACTGTGCCCGGCATTGAAGGGCCGGCTGACAGCGTGACAGGAGATGCGAGTAGGCCCGACGCAGGGCGGTCTGCGTCTGCAACGCCTGAGATAATGGGCGAGACAGCCGGAGAGACGGCACCAGTTCATGAGGCCACGGGTAAGTCGGCGGAGCCTTCGGGCTCTGCCGCTCCGCTCTCGTTGCGTGAGCAAGTTCGCATATGCCACCTTGAGCATCCCGATTGGCCGGCGAAGATAATCGCCGCGCATCTGGGCTGCCCATCCGGCACTGTTAGCGGCTATGCCTCCAAGCTGGGGTTAAGCTTGCCTTCTGTGGCGAGCTACGAGGCCGTACAGGCGGCAAGGACAACAGAGGCGTTGAAGGCGGCCGCTGCAAAGGCCATGCCCGGGCTCGAATCTGCGGTCAGCGGCACCCTTGAGAGCCGGGTGCGCGCCATGCACGCGCAGCGCCCCAACTTTACTGCTCGCATGATCGCCAAAGAGCTTGGCGCCAATCTCAACAGCGTTGCCACGCTCCTCGCGCAGATCCGCAAGACCGTGCCGGCCCCAATTGGGAAGCCCGAGTTCTCGAGCCGCAAGGAAATGCTCGATCACTACGGCGAAGTCGCCAAGCGCCTGGGGAGGTCAAAATGAACTGGCCCTTTAGCAACCTGCCGATGTTCGGTTTCGACTTCATCATGGCCGATCCTCCTTGGCGGTTCGATACTTGGAGCGTCGAAGGGAAGAAGCACAAGAGCCCCGAAGGCCACTACGACACAATGGCCACTGAGACGATCGCTGCACTTCCGGTCGGACATCTCGCCGCTGGTGACTGCACACTTTGGCTTTGGGGCACCCATCCCATGATCGATCAGCAGATTGAAGTGGCGAGGGCGTGGGGTTTCCGCTTCGTCACCTCCGGTGTCTGGGTGAAACGAACCACAACGGGGAAGCTCGCTTTTGGGACTGGCTACCGGCTGCGAAGCGCTTCGGAGCCATTCATCTTAGCCACGAACGGCAACCCAGAGACGGCCCGCAATATCCGGTCCGTGATCGAAGGCAGGGTGCGGGAGCATTCCCGCAAGCCTGATGAAGCATATGGCGAAGCCGAGCGCATGATGCCCGCGGCCCGACGCGCAGATCTATTTGCCCGGCAGACTCGGCCCGGTTGGATGGCGTGGGGCAACGAAGCGACGAAGTTCGATGAAGCGGACTTCGCCGATGTGAATGCCGTGGACGTGACGCGCCTCGTGGGAGCGGCATCATGAGCGAGCGCGGCAAGCGACTGATCGCCGCCAGGGAAGCCGTCCTCGGCGCCGTCCGTGAAATGGAAATGGATTGGCCAGCATCCAAGCTCGAAGACCCCATGCTGACAGAGTACCAGCGGATCATCTATCGCACCCGGCTCTATGACATCGAGAGCCTGAAGCTCGGTGCCAAAACGATCGACGCCATGATCGAAAAGGCTGATGCGTTCCGTACGCTGTTCCTGTTGGCGAGCCGCAAGCCCGCCGTGTTCGACGCTCTCATTGTCATTGCCGAAAATGAGCTTGCAGGCGCAGACACGTCAGAGCAGGCGGTAGCGGCATGATGCGTGTTTTCGTTGGCATGGAAACGAGTGGCCAGATCCGCAATCGCTTTGCTGCCCGTGGCCATGATGTCATTTCTTGCGACCTACTGCCGGCGGATGATGTGCCGATCTATGGCCTCAACCGCCATCTGGTAGGCGACGTGTTCGTAATGCTTGACCGACTGCGCGCGACCAACTGGTGGCCTGACTTGGCCATCTTTCATCCCGACTGCACCTACCTGACCGTAGCAGCCGAGTGGGCTTACAAAAATCCAGACTTCGATCGCTACCCAGGCGTTGGTTATCATCAGCGGCTGCAGACTGGCACACTGTTCGGCGCGGATCGACGCGCTGCCCGGCAGGCAGCCATTGCGGATTGGAAGCGGATCGACGCGCTGCCCATCAAGCAGAAGGTCGCTGAAAACCCGGCCAAGGGTGCCCTGTCGAAAGCTTTCCGGCGGCCGGATATGTGTCTGCACCCTTACATGTTCGGTGATGACGCTAGCAAGGAAACCGGCCTCTGGCTCTGGGACGTCGAACCAATTGAGATCCCGCCCGAAAGCAAGTGGGTGCCGGCCACATACCGGCCCAGTACCGGCAAGTGCTATTGGGCCAATCAGACCGACACGGGACAGAACCGCGTCTCACCTGGGGAAGATCGCTGGAAGGACCGTAGCCGCACCTACGACGGCATTGCGGACGCCATCACCGGCCATTTCCCGCCGGCGTGGGAAGTGAAGGCAGCCGCATGATCGACCGTATCCCCGAAGCCCTGCTGGAGGACATCAAGGCTGCCGTGCCGATCGCGGATGTGGTTGGCCAGCACGTCACCTGGGACAACGGCAAGTCGAACCCGGGCAGGGGCGATATGTGGGCCTGCTGCCCTTTCCATGCGGAGAACAGCCCAAGCTTCCATGCCGAGAACCAGAAGGGCGCTTATCACTGCTTTGGATGCGGCGCCTCGGGCGACCACTTCGAGTTCCTCATTGCCGTGACCGGTGCCACGTTCCCCGAGGCAGTCGCGCTTGTGGCAGGCATGGCCGGAATTGCCCTGCCTGAGGGTGCAGCAGACGGCAAGCCGGCCCGGGCCCCTGAGCAGCCCCGCGTCGCGCGAACTGCGCCGCAGCCCTCGGCAGCCGAGATCAAGCCCGAGATCGTCAAGACCTATGACTACACGGACCGCGATGGGGCGCTGCTCTACCAGGTGTGCCGGCTGCAGCGGAAGCTGCCGGACGGCACCTGGGCCAAGAACAAGGACGCGAACGGGACGTGGAAGACGTTCTTGCAGCGCCGACCTGACGGTGCGGGCAAGTGGATATGGAGCCTGTCTGCGGGCGAGTTCATGCGCCGGCCCGGTGGCGATTGGCGCATCTATGACTCGAAGAAGTTCTCCGAAGGCATGGAGACGCGGTTCTTTGAGTCCGGAGCCGATCACACCATCTACCGGCACCCTGCCGTTGAGATGGCAATCGATGCCGGCGAGCCGGTCCTGATTGTCGAGGGCGAGAAGGACGCCGACACCGCAGTTGCCCTCGGCTTCTGCGGCACTACAAACAGCAGCGGGTCCAAGCACTGGACCGATACCCATGCGACCTGCTTCCGTGATGCTGATGTCGTAATCTGCCTCGATAATGACGAAGCAGGGGCCCGAGCAGACAGGCTGGCAAAGAGCCTCAAAGGGATCGCGCGGCGCGTCCGAGTGCTGGATTTTGCACAGGTTATCCCCGGGTTTACCCACAAGGGCGACTTAACGGACTGGGTTGAGAAGTTCGGCGGAAGTGCCGAGCAGCTCGTGCAGATCCTCGACCAGCTTACGGACTTCCGCGCGAAACCCCCAGTTTCCACATTCGGGGCGCAAACCAGCGGCGCTATCGCTAAAAAGCCTGTCGTCTATGACTGGCTGATCAAGCACCTGATCGAGCGGAGTGGGATCCTGATCATTGCCGGCGAGAGCATGGCCGGCAAATCGTTCTTGGTCATGGATATGGGCATGAAAATCGCCCGCGGGCTCGACTATGCCGGCCACAAGACCCGCCAGGGCGCGGTGATCCACATGGCGGTGGAAGACGGCAAAGGGACAGAGCTGCGCCACAAGGGCTATCGCAAGGCCAACGGCATCAGCCCCGACACAGACGTGCCCTATGTGATCATGGACCCATTCGCCAATGGCGGGTTGGGTTTCTCGCTCATGGATGACACCCAGGTCGACAAGTTCATTGCCGAGTGCCTGGAGTGGAAGGAATACTACGGCAGCCTCGAGCTCATCATCATCGACACCTTGGCCATGGCGACCGAGGGCATGGACGAGAACAGCTCGGGCGAGGCCAGCAAGGTCCTGGGCCGGGTGAACCGGATTCGTGAGCGCACCGGCGCGACCGTGGCGGTCGTTCACCACATGAACGCTGGCGGCACGAAGGTGCGCGGCTCGACGGCCATCGTAGCGAATGTGCCAAACGTCATTGAGCTGCGGCAGTTGATGACCATTCCTCAGAACCGGCGCGAAGATCCCAAGCCGGTGCTCGATGGCAGCGGGCGACCGATCCGCCGCGCTCGCCTAGCCAAGAACAAGAACGGCGTGGCGAACAAGGGCTGGTCCTTCGTGTTGGAGGAAGTGAGGCTTGAGGAGCGGGATGAAGACGGCGAGCCCTTCCAGACGATGGTGTGCGCCCGGCCATCCCGCCACAGCCAGAACGATGCGCCGGAAGATGTCACCCGATTGCAGGGCGGCAACAAGCTCGTATTTGACGCGCTGACGGCAGCGCTGGCCGACCATGGACAGGACTTGCCCGCAGGGGTTGAAGCGGGCTCGGTGAGTAAGTGCGTGGCGCAGAGCGCCTTCGTGGCGCAGGTGCGTAAGCGCATGTCATTCAAGGCGCCGGAAGAGGAGCAGGAGGCCCGGCAAAAGGAGCTGGCCGACTTCCTGAGCCGCACCACCATGGCGCTGATCAACGCGGGCTATATGGGCCGGGACAATGACAAGCGGATCGTCTGGTGGACGGGCAAGAGCGACCGGCCGCGACCACAGCGGGAACCGCCACCACCGGTAGAACCACCCGGCAGCGGCATACCGCCGGACGTGAAGCGTGAACTGCAAGACATGGATGAGGCCCCATTCTGATGGAAACAGCACGAGCGGACGTTGAGCGAGAGGTAGGCGAGCTGTTCCGAGAGTACGCCCTGAACTTCGGACAGTGGGCGGAGCGTAACTGGCGCCTCGATCGCAACCGGGATGCGGGAGACGACAGTGGAATGTCCCAAGAGCAAATCGACGGTTGGAACAAGTGCGTGGACTCGCTGGATCGCGCGATTGAGGCTTGGATGGGGGATAAACCGTCATGCTGACCCCCTTCCGACGCCCCAGAACAGAGCGAGCGCGCGGCGGCAGCGCTTATGTCGAGCAGCGCACCAATGCCTGGGCGGCCTTCATCGGCTTCCTGATCGGCCGCGGCTACTCATCAGTGGCCGTGGCCGAAGCGCTGGGCGATGGCACCAGCGATGCCTTGGTGCGGGAGATGGCGGGCAAATGGGGCCTCCCCAAGTGGGGCCGCAAGTCCGACTGCTTCCTCGTCGTGCCCATGAAGATGCGGGACCGCGCCACGATCGCGGCGCGCGCGGCGCAGGAAGGGCTCGGCCAGGAAGAATACTGCCGGCAGTTCCTTGTGGCTGGGGCAAGGGAGCGCGGCACCTTCCGCTCTGTGGTCAAGGAAGGACTCGACCTGTGATCGATACGGAAGTCGAGCTCTGGACCCATAAGAGCGTCAAGGAAGCACTGGTGGACGCCTATCTGGTCTGCGAGCGGACGGCGGGCCATTGGGGCCCGAAGTCGCCCAAGGCGGCATTCCTGCCGATATACGACGATCTGGACATATGGGAGCAGCGCAGGGCAGGGACCAACGAGCAGGGCCGCGGCGCCCGGCCCCAGGTTACCTCTGTGCAGATCGCGCGCAGCGATGCTGCACTGTTCGGCAGCAGGGATGCGCCGGCATGGCTGCAGATGCTAGGCCACAGCCCCGAGCGCATGGCACTCGAGCTATGGATATGGCGCGAGGTGGGGAAGTCTTATGGCAAGCCCCGAAAGAGCGTGGAGGTACTTTGCATGCTGCTGGGTGAAGGGTGGAGCAAGGCGACATTCGACCGACGGGTGAGCCGTGGCGCATATCTGATCGCTGAAAAGCTCAACCGCGCTGGCATTGGAGCCTGGTGAATAGCCCCACAAACACACGGATTCGCCAGAGACAGACGGATTCGCCTGACCTTCTGGACGCGTGAGGCAAAATCACCCGATAAAGGGGTCAACAACGGTAGATTGAAAAACCTGCCTCGGAAGATTGGGGGCCCAGAACCCGCCACACCTCCTATCCGTGGCGCAGCCCTGGTATACTAATCCACTCTTATCCCATTGGGACCGACGCTGATGTCTACAGTGTTCTGATCCTGCTGATAGGCCTGGTAAGCGAAGAAGCCGCCGCCGATTAAGACGATCGCGATAAGCGCAATGATAAGGTTTCGATTGGTCATGCGTGGGTAATCCTGGTGGGTAGAGGTCAACGAGCAAATCTCGTCGGGCGAAGAACTTCGTGAAGAGGGCACTCCGGTGGCGACCGGGTCGGGAAGCAAGGCGCAGGCAGGCGTCGGCTTGATCTAATCGACCATCCACTGCGGCGGGATATAGCCGCCGCTCTGACACTCACGGATCACTTCGCGAATCTCAGCTACGCGTATCTGGCCAAGTGGCGAGATCGACAGGAGGGCTTCGTCCGAAGCGTCGGCAACTTTGCCGATTGTCGCCAAGCCACCGCCTTGCAGTAGTGATGCCGATAAGACGGACATCTCCGTCGCATCCACAGGGATGTCTCGCCAGTCGCCAGCAAATAGGACGTCGTCAGGCATGGGCAGAATCCTTCTGCACTCACCTATACCACAGACGCTGTTAGATTAACGCAAGTGAATTGATCAGACAGCCAACGATGGCGTCGAACCACCCGGCCCATCATCTTAATCGAAGATCTCTTCTAGCAAGTCAGCGATCTTTTTCAGACTGCGCGAGCGCGGGTTCTCGGAGCGTCGGCTGTAGCCATGCTGCTGTGGCAGCGATGCCTGCGCTTGAAGCGCCATCTCGCGGTACACCTCGATGATCTTGTCGAGCTCGCCGCGGTCGAGCCAAGCACCATGGCATTCAGGGCAATAGTCGATCTCAATGCCATGGTTCTCGCTCTTCAGAAGCGGAACGCTATGATGAGGGCAGTTCAGGGAGCGATGCTCTACCACAGTGCTTATCCCTCGGCCCTCAGGGCTTGTTCTTGAGAAACGCTCCGAGAGCCGCGCCGGCCGCTAAACCGATGGCAATGCCAACGGCCAGGTTGTCGAGCACTGTCAGTCCGATGGCGGTGCCCAGCGCAAGGCCAATTGCTATGCCGGTGCCCACAGCTCAGGCCTGGTCGATGGGTTTGTCGTTTTGAGTCAGCTCTAGGTCCTTGGCGGCACGCACCTTCTCCGCCATGTCGGCGTCTTGGTAAGGGCCAAGCTGTCCGGACACGCCGTCTTTGGTCCACTCTACCCAATGGCCATCTGCGCCGGACCTAATCTCGGCCCTGACTGTGCGCGCATCGTTCATTCCGCCGCCGGGTGTGAGGTTGGAGTCGTCGGTCATTGGTCTATCCTGTCAGGCTGCGAACCAGTCGAGGCTAACAAATGCCTGCGCGCAGCACTAGAGCGACCAAATGCCCAGCTCGGCTCGCGCGTCCCCCACATCTGCATATTGATTTTTCCACCTGAAAATTTCAGACGATGGCCGGTGCGCCGAACCTTTTCGGAGCTGGGATAAGCCATGGCCGTCCTACCCAATCCCAAGCATGAAGCATTCGCCCAGGCACGGGCCGCCGGCAATAGCGCCGACGACGCCTATGCACAGGCAGGCTTCCGTCCTCACCGGGGCAATGCTCATCGCCTGAGTACAAATGAGAGCATCAAGAGGCGGGTGCGCGAAATCGTGGGCAGGGTGGCCGAAAAAGCCGAGTGGACCGCAGCCGACCGGCTGAAGATGCTGGCCGACATAGCAGCGGCCGCAGCCGAGAAAGACCCGCGCGTCGCAGTCTCCGCCATTGCCGAGGCCAACAAGATGCAAGGCAGTCACGCCCCGGCTCGGCTGCAGCATTCAGGCTCAGTAGGTACATACGACCTCACCAAGGTGACCGATGAACAGCTCGATCATCTTGAGTCGATCCTCGGTCCGCTTGCCCTCGCTGGCGGAGATCAGAGCGGAGCGGCAGAGGCGTGAAGTCGAAAGGCAGCGCCGGGACGTCGAGCTGAACGCCGAACTCATCCGAGAGAAGTGCAAGACCCTCGCAGGCTTCGTGGAGTGTGCCTGGCCGATCCTAGAGCCAAAAGCTCATCTGGTCTGGGGATGGCCTCTGCAGGCCATGGCAGATCACCTGGAGGCTGTTACACGCGGGCAGATCACCCGATTGCTGACTAACTGCCCGCCAGGCTTGATGAAGTCCCTGCTGCACAGCGTGTTCTGGCCCGCATGGGAGTGGGGACCGGCAGAGATGCCGCACCTGCGATACCTGACGTCGTCCTACTCGCAGGACAACGTTATGCGCGACAACACCAAGATGCGCCGCCTAGTTGAAAGCGAGTGGTACCAGGCGCTCTGGCCCACCGTGAAGATGTCGCCGGACCAAAATGCCAAGGGCAAGTTCGACAACACCCGCTCGGGTGGACGTGAGGGCAGGCCATTCGCCTCGATGACAGGCGGTCGCGGTGATCGGGTGATTATCGATGACCCGCACTCAACGGAGACCGCGGAGAGCGACGTGGAGCGCGCCAACGCGGTGCGCATCTTCCGCGAGTCCATATCTGACCGGCTCAATGACCTGGACCGATCGGCCATCGTCGTAATCATGCAGCGCTTGCACGAGAACGATGTGGCAGGAACGATCCTCCGGCTCGGGCTGCCCTATGTGCACCTCACGTTGCCCATGGAGTATGACCCGAAGCCGTACAAGACCAGCGGTCGGATGATCGATCCTGCCGAGCCGACCCGCATCGGATTCGTCGATCCCCGGACAACAGACGGGGAGCTATTGCTGCCGGAGCGATTCAGCCGAGAGGCTGTTGAGGGGCTCAAGGTGGTGAAGGGCTCTTACGGCTATGCAGGGCAGTATCAGCAGCGGCCGACGGCTCGCGAAGGTGGGTTGTTCAAGCGGCATTGGTTTGAAGGCAAGATCATCCGCCAAGCACCGCCCGGTACCCGCTGGGTGCGCCATTGGGACTTGGCTGCAACGAAGTCAGCAACAGCCGCCAGAACGGCCGGCGTAAAGCTGGGGAAGGCCCCAGACGGCTCCTATGTGGTCGGCCATGTGGTGACGACCCAGGATGAAGGGAATGCGATCAGGAAGCTGATCAAAGGTACAGCCGAAACCGATGGTACCGGCGTGCTAATCAGTCTGCCGCAGGATCCGGGCCAAGCCGGCAAGGTGCAGGCGAAGGACTATGTCTCGATGCTCGCAGGATGGACTGTAAAGGCCGATCCGGAGACTGGCGACAAGGTGACCAGAGCGGAGCCGTTCTCGTCTCAGTGTGAAGCCGGCAACGTCTATCTCGTGCAGGGATCATGGAATGACGCCTACCTCGATGAGCTGTGCCTGTTTCCAGGCGGTTCGTTCAAAGATCAGGTAGACGCCACATCTGGGGCGTTTGGGCGACTGGTGGGCAATCGAGAGTCGCAGACCACGTCAACGACGGTAGCCGGGCTCTATTGAACAACAGTCAACTGGGGTTTCGGTCCCGAGCCGACCACCGCATTACGCCCATTGATCTTGGCTTGGTAGAGGTTTGCGTCCGCTTGCCTGAAGGTCTGCAGTAAATCGCCGCCACTTGCTTTCACCGCGACCCCAATGCTGACACTCAGGGGATACTTTGTTCCAGGAGCTGGATAGAACGAGACTGCGGCAACCGCAGAACGTATCGCCTCGGCGAGGGGAAGACCCTCGCTTGACGAAGCGCCGGGCACGAACACTGCAAACTCTTCGCCGCCAAGTCTACCCGCTAGACTGCGGTCCGTCAAAGGCGACCGAATAGCGGCAGCGATTAGCCGGAGGGCTGCGTCGCCTTCAGCATGACCGAAACTGTCGTTGATCTTCTTGAAGTTGTCCGCGTCCACAATCAGCAGAACGCCAGGCTCGCCGTCGTGGAGGCCGACACGATCAAGGAAGGTTCCGCGATTCAGAAGTCCGGTCAGGTGATCGCGAGCAGCTTTGATCGCAAGCTCCTGATGAGCCTTCAAGAGCGCGCTGTGGGCAAGTGAAAGTCGATGCTGCTGCCAGAAGATCAGTAGTGAGGCCGGCATTGCTGTAACCAGCGGGAGGACGCTGTTCATAATGAACACGTAGAGCGTGAACTCCTGACCTGTCGCCATTCGACCGGAGAACGACAATACCTGACCAACAGCGATCACTCCTATGGTCACCAAGGCGGATTTTAAAACAACGCTGTGCACTCTCAACTCCCTGCGAGGGCGAGGCTGTGCCATGCGGGGCTCTAAGCCCGGCTCAATGGCATTGTTAAAAAGCGATCGACAATGGCCCCGGAGAGCGTGCCCCAATGACCGATGCTGTCGACACCAAGCACCCCGAGTACATTGCCCGCGCCGATCTGTGGCAGCTGATGCGGGACACCAGCGGCGGTGAAGCAGATGTAAAGGCCGCTGGCGAGGAATATCTTCCCCAGCCAAGCGGTTTCAAGGCGCAGCCGGATGGGGGCAGGGTGCTCTATGCGGCCTATCAGAAGCGGGCGCAGTTCCCGGAGATTGTGCACCCCACGATCCACGGTATGGTGGGTGTGATCCACCGGACCGAGGCCCAGATCGAAATGCCAGCGGCGATGGAGCCGCTGTGGGAGAAAGCGACGAAGGATGGGCTGCCGCTCGAGGCGCTGCATCGCCGCATCACTGCGGAATTGCTGACCACGGGTCGGTATTCATTGTTGGCCGACGCTGCCTCGGAGGGTTCGGACCTTCCATGGCTGGCTGGCTATAGCGCCGAGGCACTGATCAATTGGTCCGATGACCGGTCCATGTTCGTTCTGGACGAGAGCGGCTTGCGTCGGGAGGGCTTCCGTTGGGAGCAACAGCAGCGTTATCGCGTGCTCGAACTCAAGGATGGCCGGTACACGGTCCAGACCTATACGGGGACGCAGCGAGCACCTGGTGAGGCGATCGGTCCGACCGGTCGCGGTGGCGCCGCGCTGACTGGCATCCCTCTGGTAGTGATTGGGGCTCGCGACCTGTCGTTGCCTCCTGAATTGCCTCCTCTGATGGGTGTCGCCCGCGCGGCGATCGCGCTGTACCAACTTTCGGCGGACTACCGCTGGCAGCTGTTCATGACCGGCCAAGAGACATTGGTTGTCATCAATGGCGATGCACCAACAGCCGTCGGCGCAGGAGCCGTCATCGCGATCAAGCAAGGCGACCAGCAGGGTACGCCTGATGTGAAGTATGTCGGCCCGGCGGGCACCGGCATTGCGGCTCACCGGGTCGCTATGCAGGACGAACGCCAGAACGCGGCGCAATCAGGCGCCAGGATGTTCAACAGCAGCGAGAATAAGACAGCGGAGAGCGGAGACGCGCTGCGCATCCGGTTCGCTGCCGAGACGGCGACGTTGACCAGCATCGCTCAGTCCAGCGCTCAGGGCCTAGAAAAGGCGCTGCGGCACATAGCGGTGATGATCGGGCACAATCCAGAAGAGGTGACGGTCAAGCCGAACCTGTCCTTTGTCGATAGCTCGCTCACGCCGCAGGAGGCAGCTCAGCTCGTGTCGGTTTGGCAGAGCGGCGCGCTATCGAAGCAGACGGTCTACGAGAACCTGCAGCGTGGAGAGATCGCCAGTGCCGAGCGGTCATTTGAGGAAGAACAAGCGCTGATCGAAGCTGAAGGCGCAGGGCTCGCCAATCCGTCCCTCACTGGCAACGACAATGCAGACGACGAATGACGTAATCCGCGACCTGGAGCTTCGGCACCAGGTGCAGGTGCAGCGGCTGGCTTCCGGCGTTCTCGCCAAGCTGCTCCCGTTGCTGGACCGTGCCGATGAGGAGATCGTTTCAAAGCTCCTAGTTCGGAGCGCAACGCTGGAGGGCTCATTCACCTCGGTGCGGCTAGAGAAGCTGCTCGACGCCATCCGCAAGATCAACCATGACGCCCATGTCTCGGTCGGTAAGGAGCTGAGAAAAGAGCTCGTTGCGGTGGCGGCTTACGAGGCTGAGTTCCAGCGTCGGCTTATCGGCTCGGTGCTGCCGATCGCGTGGGACTTCGTTTCGCCAACAGTGGAGATGCTGAAGGCCGCGGTTACGGCCAGGCCGTTTCAGGGTCGGTTGCTCAAGGAGTGGGTTGCTGAACTGGACGAAGCCAAAGCCCGGCGCCTGCGCGATGCAATTCGCCTCGGCGTAGTGCAAGGCGAAACGGTGGATCAGATTGTTCGCCGTGTGCGCGGCAGCAAGGCCCTGCGCTACACAGATGGCATCATGAACATCGGTCGGCGAGGCGCAGAAGCTATGGTGCGCACTGCTGTGGCACACACCACCACCGCGGCGCGGGACGAGCTCTATAAGGCCAACTCAGACCTCATTGCTTCAGAGCAGTGGGTGTCGACCTTGGACACGCGCACATGCCCTCAGTGCATGGGCGTGGACGGGCAGAAGTTCGAGCTCGGTAGGGGAACGCAGACGCCGGCGCACATTGGCTGTCGGTGCGTGCGGGTGCCGGTGACCAAGTCATGGCGCGAGCTGGGGTTTGACATCGCTGATTTGCCCCCAAAGACACGGGCCAGCATGAACGGCCAGGTGAGCGCGACCGAAACGTATGGGGCATGGCTCAAGAGGCAGCCGGCTGGTGTGCAGGATGAAGCTCTGGGGCCTACCCGCTCAGCATTGTTCCGCAAGGGTGGCTTGCCGGTCGATCGTTTCACCAACCGGGCTGGCGATGAACTGACGCTAGACAAGTTGCGGCGTCTAGAAGATCAGGCTTTCGCAAAAGCTGGTCTAGCAGCATAGTTGGGGCATGAAAGACGACTTCCGCGACCGCTCCCATCTAGCCGTTGTTGACGGCGCCTTGCCAGACAATGCTCCGAAGAGGAGCCATCGGCGGACAGCGCTTGACCAAGCCGAACAGGTTGTTTGCTACCAGTGTGAGAAAGATACCGGCGTGGCCACCAGCATGGTCACTGAGGTGACGCTGGCGCCACGCAGGAGCCCAGCCGGCAAGAAGGTCGGCGGGACTAAAGCTTGGGTGTGCACTTACTGCATGAGCAGGGGTAAGGTCACGAAGCTGATAGGGTAATCATCGGAGTCTGCAAAGGGATTTTAGTAGGTCTTCTGAGCGCGCTACCAACATGGAACTTTGCTCCAAAACGGCTTCGTTAAGACCTCGTACGAAACGATCTGGGGCATCGAAGAGCAGCTCTTCACCTGGCTCTCTGCCAACTCCGACAGCAACGTCTGGAGCAACCGGCAGCCACATTTCTACTGAATGATCCGACAACTCGGTTGTCCCTGGCGGGGTTAGCTTCACAACAGGGCGACTTCCAAGAACAAAGCTCTTGGTGAGCTTTGTGGTGCGGATGATCGCCAAGCCTCGTCCCCCAAGCACCTTCAGGACGTTCTCACCGGAACTGGCTAACGAGCCGATCATTGCGTTGCGATTCATGCGCTCCAGTTCCGCGTCATCCGCAGCCATGCCCGCTCTTGATCATTGATGGAGCGATAATTTCTTTCGAAGCTTGCGACTGCATCCTCCCTTAGTTTGTCGAAGAACTCTCTTGTGAACAAAGTAGCGTGTAGCTCCGGAACACGTCGCCACTGGTTATACAGGAATTGGTCCCAAACGGCCTTCTCCCAAGCGCTTAGTTGCGGGAGGCGTTTAGCTCGGGCAGAATCGACAATGCGCTTCACTATGGGTGCCGAGGCATCTTCTAGGCGCCCATAAGCGGCCTCTAACTGGGCGTCTCGGTGTCCGTCGTTGTGCGTTCGCGTGTACAAGTGCGGTTCGAAAAGAACCTTAGTAGGGTTCCTTGCGACAACTCCGCTTGCAGCGTCTTTTTTATCAAATAGGCGCACCAAGTTGTCCTGTGCTCGGAAGTTGTTGAGTAGAAACTCCGGGACGTAATGATGCCGCTTCGGCAATGGTGCCATCTATGCCGCTCCCAGGTGGTGGGGACACTATAGGCGATTCCGCCCGCCCGGCATTCCGAGGCGGGCTTTTCCATGCCAAGCCTGCGGAATTCAGCCCAGCCGGTAGCCGTAGCGGCGTAGAACAAACTTGAACCTCACCAACTCCGGTACAGGCCCTCCAGCTTCAATGAAGCCGTATCGAGGCCGATGCAGGTGGATGCTAGTTGTCCGGGTCCGCACCAAGTGCCTCAGGTGGGGATACGAGCTCTGCTCGCTGAACCCCTCGGGCGGATAAATCCGCAGTTTCATAGCTCTTCCACCCCCGCCAAAGCGGCGGGTTCTTTGTCACGTCTGCGACGCAGGCGCAACCACAGGAAATGGCCGATGGCCCTCAAGACTATTCTCGACAATCTGGACGATGTGCCAGACGCGCTGAAGAGCGAATACAAGGAGGTCGACGGCAAGTTCGTCCTCGACATCGAAGGGATCGACGCGCACCCCGCCGTCGTGAACCTCAAGACCGCGCACGAGCGGCAAAAGACCGCGAACAAGACGCTGCAGACGGATCTGGCTGCGGCCAAGGCCCGGCTCGAAGGCTTGCCCGACGATTTTGACGCCGACGCCTATGAGGCCCTGCAGGCGCAGGCAGAAGGCAAGGCTCCCGCCAAGACCGACGAGCAGGTTGCCCAGGTGCGCCAGCAGCTCGAGCGCAAGCACCAGGGCGAACTCGCCAAGAAGGACGAGCGCATTGCCACTCTGGAAGGCGCCGTGACCAAGGCCACGATCGATGACGGCCTGTCCAAGGCCCTTGATGAAGCCGGCGTTGACCCCGCATTCAAGCCCGGCGCTATGGCGCTGCTCAAGAGCAAGGGCGCCGTGAAGCTGGTCGAGGAAGATGGCACGTTCAAAGCCACCGTAGAAACGGACATGGGTCCAATGCCGCTGGCTAGCTACGTGAAAGACTGGTCGGGCTCTGACGAGGGCAAGATCTACGTCAAGAAGCCAACTGGCGGCGATGCCTCGGGCGGGCAGGGCAATCGCTTCACTGACAACCCGTGGGACACCAGCAACGGCAAGCGCCCCAACCTGACAAAGCAGCAAGAACTCATTGCTTCAAACGACGCCAAGGCCCGCCAGATGGCGCAGGCCGCCGGCGTCACTCCAAACTGGTAGGCGCGCAGCCTCCCTGATCTACCGCGCCGATGGCGCACGCCAGCCGGGCCCGATGGGATGGCTGAACAATCCTCCCCAACTC
>JAQSXP010000084.1 GCA_029256605.1 Devosia sp.
AGCGTACCGCGCGCCTCGAACTCGGTGCCCCCAAGCTGGAAGCGATCGCCAACGCCAATGCCCAACTGGTCGAGCATTACCGCGTCGACGAGCGCTCCGAAGACTCCATCCTCTTCGCCCAGGAACTCATTGGCCTTGGCGCTGCCCAGCTGCGGGCTGACCACATGGCCCACCAGTGGATAGCCCTCGCCGCCGGCCACCAGATCGACAAAAGCATCGGCTTCCTCGCCCTTGGCGCGCAGATTGGTATCGATGATCGGCGCCACCAACCCGAACCCGCGCATGGTCTCCAGTTCCTCGGGCGTAGCGGGACGGTCGGCGCGTGACAGCTCGAGGTCGCCGCCCATCAGTTCGGCGGCGCTGCGATCCATCGCCTCGGTGATGCTCGCCCCAATCGAGCCGACGCCACCGATCAGCGCCGTGCCGATGGCAAGGCACGCAACCAGCAGCACAAAGCGGCGCAGATCACCGCGCATATCCAGCAATCCGACCCGGATGGCCCGCAATAGAGAGCTCATCGGGCCGCCGTGGTTTCGGTGAGGTGGCCCTGGCTCATGGTCAGCACCCGGTCGGCGCGGGCTGCAAGCTTGGGATCATGGGTGACCAGCACCACGGCCGTTTGATTCTTGCGGGCAAGACCGAACATGAGCTCGATCACCACTTCGCCGGTTTTCTCGTCGAGATTGCCGGTCGGTTCATCGGCCAGCAGCAGCGGCGGGTTGGCGATCATCGCGCGGGCGAGGCCCACGCGCTGCTGCTCGCCGCCTGAAAGCGCGGATGGGCGGTGATCGGCGCGACCGCCCAGGCCCACCGCCTCGAGCGCTGCGGCGGCACGCCGGCGCACTTCGGCCAAGGGCAGTTCGGGCGAGGCGATCTCGAGCGCCAACCCGACATTCTCGAGCGCGGTCAGGGATGGAATCAGGTGAAAGCTCTGGAACACGATGCCCAGCGTGCCCCGCCGGAAGCGGGCGAGATCGTCCTCGCCCATCGCCCCCAGATCGGTGCCGCGCACCAGGATCTTGCCGGCCGTGGCGCGGTCGAGCCCCGCCAGCAGCATCAGCAGCGAGGTCTTGCCGCTGCCCGAAGCGCCAACAATGGCAACCACTTCAGCCGGCCGAACCACCAGATTGACATTGTGCAGGATGTTGAGCGGCAGCGAGGCGACATTGAGCGTGTAGCCAACGTCGTGGCCCTCGATGACGTTGACGTCCCCTCGGGCCAGAACATTGCTCCCCATGTCATTCATTGCTTCAATCCAACTCTGGCCATCACGATGCCAGGTCAGACTGCCACGGATAGGCACGCAGGAACAGAGGCGCGGCGTCGCGCCTCCGTCTCAATCACAACTAGCGGGCGAAGGGCACCTGGGCGGTCAACACCTCGCCCGAATTGTTGAATTCGACTTCGAAGTCCACCCGCACCTGGTCATTGCGCAAGATGATGGTGGCGCCGATCCGCACATCGCTGCCGCCGCGATCCTTTTGCTGCTCACGCAGGTTGAAGGTGATGTCGCTGCCGCGCTGCTGGCCAACGGCCACGCCGGTGAAGCCGGCATTGGAGCTCATCGCCGCCTCATAGCGGTCAGCCTGGTTGTTGTAGGCGATGGTGCCGCTCACCGAAAGGGTCGAGCGCGCCAGGTTGCAGCGGCCGGAATAGTTGATCTTGCCGGCATTGCCCTTGGTGATGTTGAGCCGGCAGCGCAGGGCCTCGGGCTCTTCCCCGCCCACCAGCGCCCCGTTGCCGCGCCAATCGCCGGTATAGGATGCGAGTAGCGCCATGTTGGATTCTGCTGCGGCCGCGGGGGCCAGCACCGAGCCGATCTGCAACAGGGCTGCCAGGGCTGCGGTCACTACGTATTTTTTCATCGTCCGGATCATCTCTCACAAGGAACGCTGGCCAACGCACGGTATCGCGCTGGGATGCACTATGCCCATCCATCCATATGATAAGCAACGAATCGCGGTTAAAGGTTCCCCTCAGCGAACACGAATCCGGCACCGTCACGCGCTCCCACTATCCAGGCGCGCCGCTTCGCTGTCCAGCACCCGCTACTCCTATGCGCCTCCCGGCCGCGCCACCGTGCCGCCCAGCCCCTGTTGCCGGCTTTCCGCTTCTGCCTTGGCATAGGGCCAGGCAGTAGGATCGATATCGAGATCGCTGAAGTTTTCGGGCCGGAACACCGGCCGCTCCACCCCTTGCATGAGCTGGCTGCGGAAGTCGGTGAGGATGCGCAGCGCCACCGGAAACAGCATCATGATCGCCATGAGGTTGACCAGCGCCAGCACGCCCATCACCGGGTCCGAGAAAAAGAACACCGCGGTTGCCGCCGGCGCCGACGCGCCGAGGAACACCACCAGCACGATGCCGACCCGCAGCCCATGCAGCGCCGCCTCGCTGCCGGTGATCACCTTGAGCGCCGTTTCGCCGAGGTAATAGTTGTAGATGATGGAGCTGAAGGCAAACAGCAGGATGGCGAAGGTCAGCAGATATTGCGACCAGCTGCCCAGCTGGCTCACCAGCGATTGCTGGGTCAGCACCACCCCATCTACGCCTTCGGCGCCGGGCACGTAGACCGGGCTCAAGAGGATGATGAAGGCGGTGCAGGAGCACACGATCATGGTGTCGATGAACACCGAAAAAGACTGCGTGATTCCCTGGCTGATCGGGTGCCGCACATCGGCAGTCGCCGCAACATTGGGCGCGGAGCCAAGGCCCGCTTCGTTGGAAAACAAACCCCGCCGCAGCCCCTGTGCCAGGGCCGCACCCACGCCGCCGCCCACCACTTCCTCGAGGCCGAAGGCATTGGCAAAAATCGACCACAGCACGCCGGGCAAGGCAGAAAAGTTGAGGGCGATCACCAGCAGGGCCATGCCGATATAGGCGATGGCCATGATCGGGATGATCACATCGGCAACCTTGGCGATGCGTCGGATGCCGCCGTAAACAATGAAGCCGGTGACAACGGCGAGGAAAGCGCCGGTCCAGAGCCGATCAATGCCAAGGCTGTCATTGGCGGCGCCCGCAAACGTATTGCCTTGGAAGGCATTAAACCCAAAGCCGAACGCGGCCAGCAGGCACACGGCATAGAGTACGGCCAGCCAGCGATACTGCGGCCCCAGGCCATGGATGATATAGGCAGCCGGACCGCCCCGATAAGTGCCGTCGCCATTGGAGCGCTTGTAGAGCTGGGCCAGCGAGGATTCGACAAGACTCGTGGCCATTCCAAGCAGGGCCACCGCCCACATCCAGAACACCGCGCCCGGGCCGCCGAACGTGATCGCCACCGCAACGCCGGCAATATTGCCGCCGCCAACCCGGCCGCCCACCGATACCAGCAGCGCTTCGCGCGCGCTGATTGCGTTGGGGTCCCCGCTCTGGTTCTTGGACGACAGCACCCGGAACATGCGCCCGAAATAGCGGAACTGCACAAAGCCGCTCATGACGGTGATGAAGCCGCCAAAGATGATGAGGATGGGGATCAGCGACCAGCCCCAGGTAAACTCCTCGATCAGGCTGAACAGCTGTCTGACGAAATCCAATTCCATTCCTCCGCCTGGGAGGGGCAACCCGCGACATAGCGGCTGCGCACCCTGCCCCGTCGCACCGATGCGCTCGAGTGGCAAACCAGCGCGGGCGCGGTGGGTTCCCGCCCATCTGCCCCCCGGCGGGTGCTAGGCGGCGGAAATGGCGTGGGCGTCGTCGTCCATCCAGGCGCCGGGGCGGCCAAGGAAATAGCCCTGCGCTTCGTCGCAGCCTTCGCTGACCAGCAGCGCCAGCTGCGCGCCCGTTTCGACGCCTTCGGCCAGCACCGGCACGTCGAGGCTGCGCCCCAGTGCGAGGATGGCGCGGATGATGGCCTTGGACTGCCGGTTGCTTTCCGCATCCACCATGAACGAGCGATCGAGCTTGATCTTGTCGAAGGGGAAGGAGCGCAGCGTTTCCAGTGACGAATAGCCGGTGCCGAAATCATCGATGGCAATGGTGACGCCGAGGTCCCGGATCTGGCGCAACACGCGCAAAGCCCGCTGCTTGTCGCCAATAATTGCGCTTTCAGTCACCTCCAGCTCCAACCGCTCGGGCGCGAGACCGGTTTCGGCCAGGATGGAGGCGACCAGCTGGGCCAGATCGGCATGGGCCAGTTGCACCGCGGACAGATTGACGGCGATCTTGTGAGGTTCGCGCCAGCGCGCCGCCGTATGGCAGGCCGTACGCAGCACCCATTCACCGATGGGCAGGATGGCGCCGCATTCCTCGGCAATGGGAATGAACTCTGCCGGCGAAATCGAGCCGCGCTCGGGATGGTCCCAGCGCAGCAGCACCTCGTAGCCGGTGATCACATTGGTGGAGACCGCCTTTTGCACCTGGTAATGCAGGAACATCTGGCCCTTCCCGGTCGCATCCCACAGATCGCGCGCAATTGCCCGCTTCTCGCGCGCCATCTCGTCCATGGCCGCTTCATAGAAGCACACCTGCTCGACGATGCTGTGCTTGGCCCGATACATGGCAAGGTCGGCATTGCTGTTGAGCTTGGCCAGTGTCTGTCCATCCTGGGGATAGACGGCCACGCCAATGCTGGCGCCCACTGCGATATTGATCGCACCCATATCGATGCGGTCAGCGAAATGGCCCTCGAGCCTGGCGACAAAGGCATGCAGGTCCGCGTCGCTGTCGAACAGCTTGAAGGCGGCAAATTCATCGCCGCCAAAGCGGGCGACCAGCTCGCCCGAACCCAGCTCCGCCGCCGCCCGTTCGGCCACAACGCGCAGCACGGCGTCGCCTACCGCATGGCCGTGATGGTCGTTGACCTCCTTGAAGCGATCAAGGTCAACCGCCAGAACGGCAAGGCGCTTGCCCGCGGCCCGTGCCGCCTCAAGTGCAGCTTCCGCGGCCTGGTTGAAATGCTCCCGATTGGGCAAGCCGGTCAGCCCGTCATGGCGCGCCATATGGGCGATCTGGGCTTCTGACTTGCGCCGCTCGGAAATGTCCTCGATGGTCGACACCCAGCCTTCGGGCACTGCCGGACGGTGCACGATACGCACGGTCCGCTCGCCGCCCACCTCCTGGATCAACTCGCCATTGTCGTTGCCGGCGATCAGGCGCTTGTGGTGCTGGTAGATGTGCTCGACCTGCTGCTCGCTGGCTTGGTTGCCATGCGCCCGCAGCACCAGTCCGCACAACTCACGCAGACTGATGCCCTCCACTGGCGCATCCGAAGCAATGCCCAGCGTGGTCTTGAGACGCCCGTTGAAAAGGATGACCCGCTCCTGCGCGTCAAATAGCACGATCCCCTGGCTCATATGGGTCAGCGCCAGTTCCAACCGGTCGGTCACAACCGAGATCCGCCGTGCATCCGCACGCCGGCGCCGCTCGTCGCGCGCATCGAGATAAAGACCGCCCAGCACCGCGATCAGGATCAGTACACTGGCCAATCCGACGTTGAGCGAGATTTGCCCGGGGGACAGATCGCTGCCGCTCGTCACCGCAAAGCAGTTGCTGAAGTCGGCTGCGCCCATGGCGGTGAAATGCATCGAGCAGATCGCCAGGGTCAGCAGACCCACTGCCGCCAGCCGGTGCTTGATGTTCTCGGTCGTTGCCCCCACCACCAGCGCCAGGCCCGCCAGCGAGGCGCCCAGCAGCACCGAGGCAATCACCACGGCGCTGTCCCAACGGATCTCCCCGCCCAGTACCAGGGCCGCCATGCCGGTATAGTGCATCCCGGTGATGCCGAGGCCCACGACGGCGCCGGCCAGAAGATGGTCGGAGCGGCCATTGCCATGGGTGGCGAGGAAGAAGCCCAGGCCGCAAGCAATGCAGGCGATCGCGAGAGAGGCGGCAGTGATCAGCGGGTCATAGCCCAGCGCAAAGCCCGCATCGAAAGCCAGCATGCCGATGAAGTGGGTGGACCAGATACCGAACCCCACCGCCACGGCGCCCACGCTGAGCCAAATGAGCTGCTGCGCCTTTTCGGCACTGCGCGCCCTATTCAGCAGACCGATGCCCGCAAAAGCGGAAAGGGCGCAGACCAGAGCGGCGAGCAGCACCAGAGAAAGGTCATGCTGATTGAAAAGCGAGTGGACAACGGTGTGCATGGGTGCCCCTGAGATTTGGCCAATCGCTAGCACCGCAGGAGTGAACACATTCTTGTGAGAGAGCGCGGCCGCAGTCTTCTACAGCGCACTTGCTGCGACAAGCATGCAGCATGGTTAAGACATTGAAGCGGCACGAGAACTTACTTTCCAGCGGCCCACCCCTCCCGCTTCATTCCGCAATGCGCCCCGACTCACCTTGACAGCCTTCTAAGCTGCTAATACGCATAAGCAGCTAATGCGTATTAGCGGGAGTCCAATTTGGCCGCGAGCAAGCGCCTGACCCAGAAAGACATCGCCCAGATGGCCGGCGTCAGCCAGGCCACGGTGTCGTTGGTATTGAATGGCGCTCCGGCCGCGCAGGGTCGTATTCCCGACGAAACGCGCGAGCGGGTACTCAAGGCCATTCGTGATACCGGCTATGTCGCCGATCCCGTGGCGCGCCGCATGGCC
>JAQSXP010000085.1 GCA_029256605.1 Devosia sp.
ACAATGGACATGGATGCCGAAGCGCCCACTTCCATGTTCTTGAGATACTGGATGTGGATGGGCGAGACGCTGCGCAGCGTCGAGTCGCTCAGATCAATGGCGGTGAGGTCCCGGCTGGCGCTGACGATCGGGGCGGGCTCGTAGTGCACATCGGCAATGACGCGCACCTTGTTGCGCACGTAGAGGGCGCGCGCCTGGCGCGGAATGTCCGTCGCCGGGAAATGGTGGTTCATGAAGCTCGAGGAGCTGTCGCTGATGCTTTCACCCAGCACTACGCCCGCCTCGTCATCGATGAAGCGGTAAACCATCACGCGGCTATAGCCGGTCAGCCGCTGAAAGATCCCCGCCGCGCGATTGGAGAGGTCGGCGAGCGTGGTGGAGCGCTCCAGCGTGGCGCCCAGTGTTTCCAGCTGCGCGAGAAACTGCGCGTCGAGATCCGCGTTCTGGTCGGGATCGGTGAGTTCCACGACAAGGTGCTGGCCGCTGCGATAGGCTACTGCGTCGCGCGAGCGGCCATTGAATGGCACGCGCCCGAGCACGAGCAGTCCTGTGGCGGGGACCTTGCCCCCGAGCGCCTGCACATCAAGACCGATGAGTTCGCCCAATGAGAGGCCCAGGACCGGCGCCGCACCGACCGGCCCGGCATAGCCTTCGACGATGCCCGTTTGGCCGTCCGCGATCAGCATCGTGCCATAGGGTTGGATGGAGCCGGGAATATGGATCGGCTCCAGATCGCAATTGGTCAGGTCTACGGCTCTAGGCTCTTGCAAGGGCAGGCTCCGAATGGATCGACAGCGCCAGTTCAAACACGCGCTCTGCAGCATGCAATGCCGTGGTGTGGTCCAGCTCAACAGTTTCGAGCAGGGCAATAAAGCGCTTCCAGCGCCCAGCTTCGCCCGTTTGGGCGGCCAGATGCCGGGCTCCGAACTGCTCGCTCAGACCCAGGTGCCGCGCCCGCACCAAGAGGATGCGCGCGCCAACTCCCGAGCCTTCCAGCACATAAAGCGCCCCAACCGCCGAAGCCAGCCCCGGGGAAAGGGTGAAGGAGGGGGCAGCGGGCAGCGCCTTTTCCCCCAGATCTGCCAGGTCAGCCCGAATAGGACCGACCAGATCCTGCACCGCCCATTCCGGCAGACCCTTGACGAGCGGCTCGACCGCCGCGCGGAACTGGTAGGAGCGGACAACGAAGCTGCGGTAATCCGCCAGGCTCTCGAACTGGCCGACAATATTGTCGAGGCGGGTATGCACGGGCTGGGTGTGCAATCGCAGCACGCTGCGCAGGCTAGTATCGGCCAAACCAGTCAGTCTCCCACCGCTTCCGCTTGCGGCGCCAGGGCAGTGGTGGCGCGGACCGCGTGCAATCCAGGTTAGCAGCAGGTCGTAAGAGGCAAAGCGCTGCGGCTGAAGGCATATCTTCAATTCCGCGCAGTTTGAGCAAAACCAGCTTCGCGCCGCAAGTGGTGCGCAAGACACAACGCGGCGAGTTGGTGAGCGGAAGCTGAATTTAGCGCGACTGTGGCCCATCTACGCCGCAGTCGCTGCCTTTTGCCGGCTTATGGGGCTTGTCAACGCCGGACAGGTGCCGTCCGATAATCGCGATCATGGCCCTGGCGAGACCGCACCAGGGCATAGGCCAGGGTGAGGACCGCGCCAGTGACGGCGACCTTGCGAATGAGACCGGGCATGTTATGCGCCACTTCGGACTTGATCCCCATTTCGGCCGGGATATTGGGCACCCGGCCCGCCATCAGGTCTGCGGCAACCCCTTCCACGACATTGATGCGGTCGGCTGCGAGCAGGATCAGCCAGTGGCTCCACTTGCCCTCGCTGCTCTTGAAGGCCTGCCGCCGCAGCGCCCCGCTGATCCCGCTGGGGGGCGTTGAGGTGCCGAACACCGCCGGGCGCCGATTATGCTCGGTGGAGCGGAGCACCTCGACCGTTTCGGGCTGCAGGTCGGGCCGCGGCCAATCGAGCCCACCCTTGCTGTCCTTGGAGATGTCGCGCATCGGATAGGTGGGATTGTTGGCCGGATCGGCGTCGACGCCCCAGCCGACCACCTGGGTCGGATCAATGCGCTGCTGGGCCGCCATGGCTTCAGGCGACATCGACTGCGGCAGGGACGAGGACGGGCTTGATGCAACCATCGAGCTTGGCAGAGAAGATGTGGTAGGCATCGGAGACCTCCTCGAGCGGCACTTTGTGAGTGATAAGGGCTTTGGGATTGATGCGGCCGGCCTGCACATGCTCGATCAGCCGGGGCAGAAGGCGCTTCACCGAAGCCTGGTTGGCGCGAATGGTAATGCCTTTGTTGACGACATTGCCGATGGGCACGAGATTGCCGGTCGGGCCATAAACCCCGACGATCGAAACGATCCCGCCTTTCTTGACCGAGTTGATCGCCCAATGGAGGGCCGTGGCAGCTCCGGCTTCGAGCTTGAGCTTGGTGCCGAGCAGAGTGTGCAAGGCACTGCCCGCCGCATCGCCCCCTACTGCGTCGATGCATACATCCGCGCCCAGGGAATCGGTGATCTTCTTGATGAAATAAACGGGGTCTTCGATGGAGCGGAAATTGTAGACCTCGGCCGGCCCGTATTGGCGGGCGAAATCAAGCCGGTATTCGAGATGATCGATGACGATCACCCGTCCGGCCCCAAACAGCCAGGCGCAGCGCGCAGCCATGATGCCGACGGGACCGGCGCCAAACACCACCACGGTGTCGCCGCGCTGGATGCCGCCCATTTCGGCGGCTTGGTAGCCGGTGGGCACGACGTCCGTCAGCAGCACCGCATCATCGAGATCCATGCCGGCGGGGATCTTGGTTGGCCCGACATCGGCATAGGGGACGCGCACATATTCGGCCTGCCCGCCATCATAGCCGCCGGCGGTGTGGGAATAACCAAAGATCCCGCCCACCGCCGTCGCCTGGCTGTTGGATTCGTGGCAATTTCCGAACAGACCTTGTTGGCAGAAATGACATTTGCCGCAGGCGATATTGAAGGGCACGATCACATGGTCGCCCACGGCGAGGTTGCGAACTTCCGAGCCGACCTCGACGACAATGCCGGTAAACTCATGCCCGAATGTCATGCCGATCCGGGTATCCGGAACCATGCCGTGGTAGAGATGCAGGTCCGAGCCGCAGATGCACGAGCGCGTCACCCGCACGATCGCGTCTTCCGGGTGAAGGATCTCGGGCATCGGCTTGTGATCGGCACGCACCCGGTAGGGGCCTCGATAATCCATGGCCAGCATGCGTATCTCCTTGCCAGTTGCTTGGAAACAAATGCTAGCGGCGGTTACCTGTTCCCCTTGGAGCCGGGCGGGATAACCTAGGTGCAGTTCCTTACTGCCCGCCCTTTCACTTAGATGTGTGCGCGCTAGATCGAGGGCACGGCCCCAACAATGCGCAACGACTGACCTTCAAAGCCGTCAAGGCCAATGAAGAGTTCGCCGGTCTCGGGCAAGTCCCCAAAGATCGTGCCATGCAGCATGTCGACCACCGGCCCCGTCTCGGCATTTTCGAGCGTGATGATTTCTTCCACCCGGTCGGGCCCGAAATTAAGCGCGGTGACCTGCAGCCCGCGCTGGTCGGGCAATTCATGCACCATGACCAAGAGGCTCGGGTTCTGCACGTCCGGGATGGCGATTTGCCTCGCGGCATAGAGACCATGCGCTTGCCGGACCGCCAGCAGGTGCTTGAGCTGGTTGGCAAAGGAATTGGGGTCCTCCAATTGCTGGTTAAGCGGACCATAAAGCATGCGCGCCTTGGGCAGGCCGGCACGGGAATGCTCGGCACCGGGATTGACGTCGATCAGGTCATAGGCGCCGCGCTCGATCCAGCGGGTATCCCCTTCGCTGGCCAGTTCGCTCACCGCTTCGATCGGCAGGGGCAGTGCCCCGACAAGGTCCCAACCCGAGAGGGCGAAGACGCCGGGCTGGTAGGCGTTGTACATCACCAGCAGCAGGTGGATGCGCTTGATCTGCTCGGTTTGCTCTGGCGTGATGGCATCGAGGTCGCGAATGCCGAGGGCAGCGGTGATGACGCTGATCGTGGTGCAGGCGACGCCATTGGCCACGAAGCGGTGGTTGTAGGGCGCGGCCTCGCCCGTCAACTTGAGATAAAGCGTATCGCGCAGATGCTCGCGCAGCAGCGAGCCCGGCCAGGTCTGGCCTTCAAACACATAGGTGTCGTTGGCGTGCTTGGTCCAGAAATGGACGAGTTCGAGGGTGAGCTCGTCATGGTTCTGCAGCGCGTGGATCAGCGAGGCTGGATCGATGCCGAATTCATGCGCGGTGCGCAGCATCAGGCGCAAGAACTCGGTGCTGCCGGTGAGAATGGCGTGGTGATAAGCCGGGCGGGTGATGAAGTCGTAGCTGAGATCAGCCCCGCCCTTGGACATCTCGGCGATGTCATCGACAGTCAGGTTCAATTCCTGGAAGGAAAACCCGCCCGCCTTGCGCACCATGCCGGCAATCAGCTGGTTGCCCACGAGCGAAAGGGGATGACCTTCGGACCACGCGGTCTCGTTTTGCTGCACTTCCACGCCCAAAAAGCCATTGGCGTCGAGCCGCAGCCCGCGGGCGCCCAAAATGTCGAGGGAATGGAGGGCATCGCCCACGATCATCTGCGGGGCGGCAAAGGTGGGGTCGAGCCAATTGAGCGAGGGCTGGCCTTCCTTGAAATAGTGCAGATAAACCCAGCGCCGGGCGACCCCGTCTACGCCCACGATCACATCGGTGGCGCTCCAGTCGGTTTCCTTGACCCCTGGCTCGAAAAAGATCACGCGCCGGAGCTGACCAACAATATAGCCCTTGCTCTTGAGCGCATCGACGCAGGATGGGGACATATTGGCGGCGCGGCGGCCCTCGGGAATATCGGGCAGCAGGTGCCAGTCTTCCTCGGGGATCTCCACCATGTGGTAGAGCCCGGGGTAGTCGCCGTAAAACATTTCGGCCAGGCGGAAATCCGCACCCTTGCCGGTATGGGCGGGAATGATGTCGTCGATGACAATGGAATTATAGGCCGCCGCTACGCGGCTCATGGCCACGAATTCGTCGAGCGTGCCGAATTGCGGGTCGATCTCGAAGCTGATGCGATCGAAATTGCCATCCACAGTCGGGGTTTTCACTCCGTCGCGGATGCCGCCGGCTTCCTTCATCGGCCCGGTATGTACGCCTTGCACCCCGATGGCCGAGAGCGAGCGCCACAATTCCGGATCGCCTAGCGTGGCCAGCACGCTTTCGCCTTCGCGGGTCACGATGGCGGCCGGATAGGCAGTGAACCAGACCGAAGCCAGCGCCGATGCGGCGCGGGGCCGCGCTTCGGCATAGGGATTGCGCCAGAACCGCCCCTGGCCAGCATAGCGGCTGGCCAGCTTGCGGGCATTGTTGAGCATGGACTGCTCCAGGAGCCAGTCGATATATTGCGGATCGGGTTTATCCATGTCTGGCCTGTGTGCTGCGGCAATGATCGGTGCGGGTTATGCTGTATCTTCGGATAGCCCCAACGCTTCGACTACGGCCTCGTTGCTTGGAGTGTGGCAGAAAGACTAGCCCGCTCGTTGCAGCGGCTCTACCAGTTTCCAGGGCTCGGGGTCGGCGGCGAGGTCCTCCATGGTCATGGAGTATTTGCGCCGCCAATTGGCGTGTTCGGTGGAAGTGCCGGGCACGTTGACGGGGGCGATGTCGCGCGTCAGGTCGTCGAGCTGGGTCACCAGCAGCATCGATTTGGTCAGGCCCAAAAAGCGATGCGCATCCTCGGCAAACTGCTCAGGGGAAATCTCGGCGATGGCGGGCGGCTGCTCGAACAGGCCCGCCTTGGCGAAGGCCGCAAGGATGTTCCGGCGTTCGCGCTCGCGCCTTTCCTGCTGGCTGCGGGTTTCTTCCGCATCCCCGAACAGCCCGAGGCTTTCCTTGAGCGCAAGGTCGGCCCCTTCCCACCACGCTTCCAGCGTCGGCAGATCGTGGCTGCCGGTGACGGCGAGCGCCAAGTGGGGATAATGGGAGGGCGGTACAAAGCTGCCAGTATGGAAATCCTGCTCAAAGAACAGCACGCGGTAGGAGAGGATATTGGCGGCAGCCAGCTGTTCGCGAAAGCCTGGCGGCACCGTGCCCAGATCTTCGCCCACTACGAGACATTGCTGGCGCTGCGATTCAAGCGTCAGGATGCCGATGAGGTCATCGAGGGGGAAGCTGACATAGGCGCCCTCCGCCGAACTCTTGCCCTCAGGAATGCAATACAGCCGCGCCAGCCCCATCACATGGTCGATCCGCAGGCCCCCGGCATGGAGCATGTTGGAGCGGATCAATTCGACAAAGCTCTGGTAGCCCTCCCGATGCAGTCCCGTCGGGTCGAACGGGGGCAGGCCCCAGTTTTGCCCCGCCGGGTTGAAGATATCGGGCGGGGCGCCCACAAGGGTGTTCTGCAAGAAGGCCGGCGGGTTGGCCCAGGTTTCGGCACCCGAGCGGGCACAGCCCACCGCAAGGTCCCGGTAAAGCCCAATCGGAATGCCGTGATGGCGCGCTTCCTTGGCGGC
>JAQSXP010000086.1 GCA_029256605.1 Devosia sp.
GTAGACGCGGCACCGTCCGGTTGGCGCCAGCGCCGCAAAGGAGCGCGGATCGCAGCCGGTCATCAGGAAATTGATCCAGTCCTGCTGGCTGCCATAGAACACATTGCGATCCACTTCCTCGCGAATCCCCGGCACGACGCCGGTCTGCGTCCACTGCCAGAAGGTCCAGGCGCGGTTGCGATAGCGCTCATGCGGCTCGGCAGCGGTTGAGCGCAGCCAGAATGCATTGGGGAAGAACTCGCCATCCAGCACATCGCGGTGGAAGTTCATGTCGGTATAAATGATCGGCAGCTTGCCCGTATGGGCTTCCATCGCCGCCAGCATCACCCGGATCTTTTCGAGCGCATCGGCGCGCGATGGTTTGACCTTGCACGAGGAGTGGTTGTTCCACTCAAGATCGAGCACGGGCGGCAGGGCATCGGGATCGTTGGGCACATTGGCGATGAACCACTGCGCCTGCTCGGAGGCGAGCGAGCACCAGGTCATGAAGTGATAAGCGCCGCGCGGCATGCCGGCATCGCGCGCCGCCGCCCAGTTGCGGCGGAAATTGGGGTCGAGATAGTCCTTGCCCTCGGTGGCCTTCATGAACACGAAGGCAATGCCCGAGCGCAGCGCGGTCGGGAAATCGATATGGGACTGGTAGCGCGCCACATCGATCCCCTGGATCGGCATCTTGCGCGCCCGGTCCACGCCCGAATGGGGCCGGTTATCGCCGTCGATTGGGCCATACAGTCCACCCCCGCTCGCGCAGGCGGCGAGCACCACCACCATCGCGGCCATTGCGGCGCCCTTGAGCATGGAAGAGAAACGGCGCGCGCAGACTGGGGGCATGAATATACTCGTGAACGACCAGGCGAGCCTTTCATTCAACATGGCGCGGTTAAAGGAAGCTTGCGTTAACCCCGATCCGCCGCCTCATGGTTAACCCCTAGCTAATGTTCGCTGAACGTTCTTGTTGCTGGGGCAGTGCTCTGCTAGCCTCGTCCCAATCTGGGGGGATGGGCATACATGGTAACCCGTGTTGCGACGGTGGCTTTTCAGGGCATCGAGGCGGTGCCGGTGGACGTCCAGGTGCAGATCGCGCCCGGCATTCCCAAGTTCCTCATGGTGGGTCTGCCCGACAAGGCGGTCAAGGAATCGAGCGAACGGGTTTATGCCGCGCTCCTCGCCTCGGGCCTCAGCCTGCCGCCCAAGCGCATCACCGTTAATCTCGCTCCCGCCGACCTGCCCAAGGAAGGCAGCCATTACGATCTCCCCATTGCGCTGGGCTTGATGGCCGCCATCGGCGCAATCCCCCAGGACGCCCTCGAGGGCTTTCTCGCGCTGGGAGAGTTGGGGCTCGACGGGCGCCTCGCCCCCGTCACCGGCATCCTGCCGGCCGCCATCGCCGCGGGCTCGGCATCATCTGCCCCGAACCCTGTGGCCCTGAAGCGGCCTGGGCGGGCGAGAACATCGACATCGTCGCTGCCGAAAGCCTCTTGGCGCTGGTCAATCACCTCACCGGCCACCAGCACGCCCCCCGGCCCGTGCCGCGCAAGCATCAAACCAATGGCGGCCTGCCCGATTTGAGCGAAGTGCGCGGGCAACTCGTCGCCCGCCGCGCCCTCGAAGTCGCTGCGGCCGGCGGCCACAACCTCTTGATGATCGGCCCGCCCGGCGCCGGCAAATCCATGCTCGCGGCCCGTCTGCCCTCCATCCTGCCCCCGCTCAATCCGCGCGAACTGCTCGATATCTCGATGATCCAGTCCATCGCCGGCGAGCTGGCCGGCGGCGCCATTTCCGATCGCCGCCCCTTCCGCGCGCCCCACCATTCCGCCTCGATGGCGGCGCTGGTCGGCGGTGGCCTGCGCGTTCGTCCCGGTGAAGTCAGCCTTGCCCATAACGGCGTGCTGTTCCTCGACGAACTCGCCGAATTTGCCCCCCAGGTCCTCGATTCCCTGCGCCAACCGCTCGAAGCCGGTGAAACCGTGATCGCGCGCGCCAATGCCCGCGTCTCCTATCCTTCGCGGGTGCAACTGATCGCCGCCATGAACCCCTGCAAATGCGGCCTTGCCGGCACGCCCGGCCACACCTGCAAGCGCGGCGCCGCCTGCGCCAATGATTACCAGGCCCGCGTTTCCGGCCCCTTTCTCGATCGCATCGATATCCGCATCGACGTGCCCGCCGTCAGCGCCGCCGACCTCATTGCCCCGGCCGAGCCGGCCGAACCCTCGAGCGCAGTCGCCCAGCGGGTCGAGCGGGCCCGCGAGCGGCAACGCCAGCGCTTTGTCGAGCACGGCGCGCCCGGCATCTTCACCAATGCCGCCGCCGGTCCCACCCTGATCGAAGCCGTCGTCAATCCCGATAGCGATAGCCGCAAGCTCCTGCTCCAGGCCGCCGAACGCTTCAACCTGTCCGCGCGCGCTTATCACCGTGTGCTCAAGGTCGCGCGCACCCTTGCCGACCTCGCCGGTGTCGACCGGGTCGCGCGCCCCCACATCGCCGAAGCCCTGAGCTACCGGGTCAATTTCGGCGCCGCCTGACGACGGAGGGGCTTTAATACTCGCGGGCTTCCCAGTCCGGATAATGCTCTTCCCAGAGCGCCTGCCATTCGCGCACCAGCGCCGCGCGCCGGCGGCCATAGCGCTCCTCGGTGAGCTCGAGCGCCAAAATCCGGTCGGTGCGGAAATTGCGGAACGCTTCGCGCAGGCAACACCAGGCCGCCACGGTCTGCTTGCCCTCGAAAAACGCCACCTGCACCGGCCAGATCACCCGCTCGGTGCGCTGGCCCGCTTCATCGGCATAGTTGATCCGCAGCGCCTTTTCGCAGCGCATCGCCATGCGCACGTCCCCAAGAATGGGCAGCGGCTCGCGCTCGCGCCACAGCGCCACGGGCCACAGCCCCGTATCATTGATGCGGTCGCGCAGATCCTCGGGCGAGGCAGTGGCGATTTTCGCCAGCGCGTTCTTGGCCGCGAGCCCCAGCCCGTCATCGGGCTGCGCCTGCACCCAGCGCGCGCCCAGCACCAAGGCTTCCAGTTCCTCGGGCGTGAACATCAGCGGGGGCAGGAAAAATCCGGGTTTTAGCATATAGCCAATCCCCGCTTCTCCCGCGATCGGCGCGCCCAGCCCGATAAGGGTCTGCACATCGCGATAAAGCGTGCGCACCGAAACGCCCTGCTCCTCGGCGAGCGCCGCAGCCGTAACCGGCCGACGGTGCCGGCGCAGCGCATCCATGATCGAAAACAACCGCTCGGTCTTGTCCAGCTTGTGTTCTCCATCCCCGGCCCTCCCGCTTGGTGCGGAAGGGATGTTGCGCTTTGGCCCTGACAGCGCCTGTCAGGACGCCGCGACCTCCAGGTCGTCCGTCGCCCTTTATTCTAGCCGATCTCGATCTCGCACCAATGCCGGTATGGCTTGTCGGGCCCATGGATGATCGAGGGGAAATGCGGGTTGTGCAAGGCATCGGGGAACATCTGGTCCTCGAGGCAAAACCCGGAATGCTTGGGATAGCGGCGACCGTTCAAGCCGGGCACCGCCACATTGGTCATCACCCCGTTATAGAACTGCAGGCCTGGCCGGTCGCTCCAAAGTTGAAGTGTCAGCGCCCCGTCTGGCCCGCGCACGGTCGCGATCGGGTCGGCGAGGTCGCGGCCGGTGTCGAGCACGAGATTAATGTCGTAGTCGATCGGCGCGCCCGCTTCGTCGCGCAGGATGCGCCCGGCCCGCAGGTCATATTGCGTGCCGCGCGAAGGCAGGATGGCGCCAGTGGGGCACAGATCGGGGCCCAGCTGCGTATAGGCGCTCGAGGGGATCTGCACCCAATGGTCCAGCACCAGCGGGTCGGTGCTCAAATTCCAGTACTGGTGCTGCACGAGGCTGATCGGCGTGCGCCGGTCGGTTGTCGCCTCGAACTCGGTGCGCAGCCGATTGCCCACCAGCCGATAGGTCACGGCAAAATCCACATTGCCCGGATACCCCATCGCCCCGTCGGGGCTGTGGAGGGTAAACCGCACGCTGGTGCCGGCACTGTCGACCTCGCCGGCCCAGACCTGGCGCCCCAGCCCTTCGGGCCCGCCATGCAGGTGAATATTGCCCTCATTGACCGGCAGCTCGTAGTGCTGCCCATCAAGATCAAAGGATGCGCCCACGATCCGGTTGGCCACCCGCCCCGTGATCGCGCCGAAATGCGGACTATGCTCGGGATAGGGCTCAAAGCTGTCGAACCCCAGCGCCACCGAGCGCAGGCCCCCCGCCACCGGCACCCGCCAGTCGCGCACCGCCCCGCCATAGCCGATAATGTCGATCTCGACCCCCGTATCGCTGCGCAGATGATATTGATCCACGCGCTTGCCGTTGAACTGGCCGAATTCGCTAACTGCTATGCTCATGCGCCTCTCCCTTTGCGCCCTGCTTTAGCCGGTTTGCATTCACCCCTGCAACGGCGCACTTGACCAAACACTTGACCTAACCGGCTGCCCTCCGCAGTGTCGCCCGGTTTGGAGACAAGGGCAGTGAACGAGATTGGATCGAGGCGCCGGGCAACCGTTCATGATGTGGCACGCGCCGCGGGCGTGTCGCTCGCCACGGTGGATCGCGTGCTCAACAATCGCCCCGGCGTGCGCCCCGTCACCGCGCAAAAGGTCGAAGCGGCCATGGCCGCCATCGGTTTCCAGCGCGATCTGTCCGCCTCGCTGCTGGCCCGGGGGCGCGATCTGCGCGTGGTTTTCCTCCTGCCCGCCGGCTCCAACGAATTCATGGGCAGCCTGGCCGGCGCGGTGGAGCGGCGCGCCCAATCCAGCGCGGGCGAGCGGCTGGCGCTAGAGTTGCGGCGCCTGCGCCCGCTTGATCCCGAAGGTCTCGCCCGCGCCCTTGACGGACTCGAACCCGCCATCTGCGATTGCGCCGTGATCGTGGGCAGCGAAACCCCGTCTGTGCTCGCTGCCGTCGAGCGCGCCAGCCGCCGCGGCGTCGCGGTGGTGACCCTCGTGTCGGATTTGCCCAATTCCGCCCGCCGCCATTTCATCGGCATCGACAATCCCGCCGCTGGCCGCACCGCCGCCTCCCTCATGGGCCGGTTCTGCCCAAAGGGAGCGGTCGGCGTCATCGCCGGCTCGCTCGCGCTGCGCGATCATCGCGACCGCCTTGATGGTTTTGGCGCCGTTCTCGCCCGCGAGTTCCCGGGCTTGCAACTGCTCGGACCGCTCGAAAGCCATGACGAGCCCGCCCAGGCAGAGGCGCTTGCCACCCGGCTTTTGGCCGACCATCCCGATCTGGCCGGCATCTACAATCTTGGCGCCGGCAATGCCGGACTCGTGGCGGCGCTCGCCGCCTCTGAGCGCGCCCGCGCCGTGCGCGTTATTGCCCATGAACTGACGCCCGCCACCCGCGCCGGGCTTGATTCGGGCGCCATCGACGTGGTGCTGGATCAAAATCCCGATCACGAAATCCGCGAAGCGCTGCGCGCTGCCCAGCAATGTGCCCTTGGCAGTGCCGCACCCGTCACCACCGACCCCATTGAAATTGGGATATTCCTGCGCGACAATCTGCGCTAACACAGCAGCCGATCCAAAATTCGGCACCGCCCAAACGGGCAGGGGAGGGACTTTCGTGTTTTCACGCTTGCCAATTTGTGAGGTACGTTCCTCATGACCAACTTCCTTGGCATTGATATCGGCACCTCCGGCGTCAAGGTGATGCTGATCGATGCGGCAGGTCGTCCCATCGGCGACGCCACCGCGCCTTCCCCCGAGCCGACCCGCCCCCATCCTGGCTGGTCCGAACAGAACCCTGCCGATTGGTGGGCAGCAACCCAGGCCGCCCTCGATGGGCTGAGCCAAAGCCACGCGACCGAGCTCGCGGCCGTGCGCGGCATTGGCCTGTCCGGTCACATGCATGGCGCCACGCTGCTGGGGGAAGACGATGTGGTCCTGCGCCCCTGCATTTTGTGGAATGACGGGCGCTCGGCTGGCGAATGCGCCGAAATGGAAGCGGCGCTCCCCACTCTGCGCGACATTGCTGGCAACATCGCCATGCCCGGTTTCACCGCTCCCAAGATCGCCTGGGTGCGCAAGCATGAGCCCGAGGTCTATGCGCGCATCCGCAAGGTGCTGCTCCCCAAGGCCTATGTGCGCCTCTTGCTGACCGGCGACTATATCGAAGACATGAGCGATGCCTCGGGCACGCTCTGGCTCGATGTCGGCCGCCGCGACTGGTCCGACGAACTGCTGGCCGTGACCGGCCTTGATCGCTCCCACATGCCGCGCCTCGTTGAAGGCTCCGCCCCCTCGGCCATCCTCAAGCGTGAGCTCGCTGCCCGCTGGGGCATGTCGGGCGATGTGGTGGTGGCCGGCGGCGCTGGCGACAATGCTGCCGCCGCTTGCGGTATCGGCGCCATTCGCCCGGGCGAGGGCTTTGTGTCGCTCGGCACCTCGGGCGTCCTGTTCGTATCCAACGACAAGTTCCGCCCCAACACCTCGGGCGCCGTGCATGCCTTTTGCCATGCCGTTCCCGACACCTGGCACCAG
>JAQSXP010000087.1 GCA_029256605.1 Devosia sp.
GGTGTTCTGCCATCGCGATCTGCTGGAGAAGCCGATCCCAGCCAAGGAGACCGACTTCCGCGGCGACCTCAACCCCATCGTCGATGACTGGACCTCGCTTTACGCCGCTACCGAGGAGATGGTGGACATGGGCGAGTATGAAGCTCAGGTTCCCGAGGAGAAGCGCATTTCGGCGCGCGGCATCGAGGTCGGCCATATTTTCTACTTCGGCACCAAGTATTCCGAGCCGATGAAGGCGAGCGTCACTGGTCCCGACGGCAAGGAAACCATCGTGCATATGGGCTCGTATGGCATCGGCCTGACCCGTCTGCTGCCCGCGATCATCGAAGCCAGCCATGACGATGCCGGCATCATCTGGCCCGTCAGCGTCGCGCCGTTCGAGGCCGTGCTGATCAACCTCAAGGCCGGCGACGCGGCATGCGATGCAGCCTGCGACGCCCTTTATGGCGAGTTGCAGGCAGCCGGGCTCGACATGCTCTATGACGATCGCGATCAGCCTGCCGGCGGCAAGTTCGCCACCGCGGACCTGGTGGGCATACCCTACCAGATCATCCTTGGGCCGCGCGGGCTCAAATCGGGTGAGGCCGAGATCAAGCATCGCAAGACCGGCGAACGCGAGACCCTGCCCATTGCTGCCGCCGTTGAGCGCCTCCGCTCGCTGATCGAACCGCAAAGAAAGACTGACATTTGACCGATCAGGTCCAGCCCGCCGCGAGCGCCGGCACGCGCCCGTTCTCCCGCTTTGAATGGATGATCGCTGGCCGGTATCTCCGCGCCCGCCGCAAGGAAGCGTTCATCTCGGTGATCGCCAGCCTCACCATGGTTGGCGTCGCCATCGGCGTGGCCACCCTGATCGTGGTCATGTCAGTGATGAACGGTTTCCGCGAGGAATTGCTGACCAAGATTCTCGGGCTGAACGGCCACTTCACGGCTTTCCCCATCGAGCGGGAGTTCACCGACTACAAGTCCGCCATCGCGGCGCTCGAAGAGGTCGAGGGTGTCAACTTCGCGGTGTATTTCGTCGAGGGGCAGGTGCTGGCGTCTGGACGGGGCAATTCCACCGGAGTCAGCGTTCGGGGCATGGATCTCGAAAATATCCGCAAGCTCGACTTGTTGTATCAATCGGCCGAACTGGGCGGCTGGGATGGCTGGGATGAGGGCAGGGGTGTTGCCATCGGCTACCGCCTGGCCCAGAACCTGGGCGTGACGCTGGGCGATCAGGTCACCATCATCAATCCTGATGGCGCCATGACGCCCTTTGGCAGCACGCCGCAGATCCGCTCCTATCCCGTCAGCGTCATCTTTGACCTCGGGATGATCGAGTTCGATTCCCTCTACATGTATATGCCGCTCGAGCCGGCGCAGGACTATTTCAAGCTGGTCGATGAAGTGCTCAAGCCGGGGCAGCCCCCGCTGGGGCCGATGGCGACGGACGAGGAAATCGACGCCGCCTATGAGCGGGTGCCGCGGGTCACCGCCGCCGAGATTTTCATCGATAACCCCGACGACGTCGTCAACATGCGCGAGCGGCTGTCCGAACCGGATCGGCGGCCGCTGGTGCTGACCGATTGGCAGCAGCGCAACGAGACCTTCTTTTCCGCGCTCCAGGTGGAGCGGGTGGTGATGTTCACGATCCTCTCGATGATCATCGTGGTGGCCGCCTTCAACATCATCTCGAGCCTCATCATGCTGGTGAAGGACAAGAGCGCCGATATCGCCGTGCTGCGCACCATGGGTGCGACACGAGGCGCCATCATGCGAGTGTTCTCGATCACCGGCACGACAATTGGGGTCATCGGCACGGTAGCCGGCACAGTGCTTGGGCTGATCATTGCAGCCAATGCCGAGCCGCTGCGCGCCTTTATCTCCAATACGCTCGGCGTGGCGATCTTCCCGCCCGAGGTGTTCTTCCTGTCCTCGCTGCCCTCCAAGACCGATCCGGTGGAAGTGACCGTGGTCGTCGGCCTGGCGCTCGCGCTGAGCTTTCTCGCGACGCTTTATCCTGCCTGGCGGGCAGCCCAATATGATCCGGTAGAGGCGCTCCGCTATGAATAGGCCGCACCTCGTCCTCACCGATGTTCACCGCCACTATGGCCAGGGCGACGCCACTGTTCGCGTGCTGGAAGCCGCCAATCTGACCGTGCAAAGCGGTGAGCTGGTGGCTCTGGTCGCGCCTTCGGGGGCCGGCAAGTCGACCTTGCTGCACCTCTCGGGTTTGCTGGAGTCGCCGCAAAGCGGCGAGGTGGAGATCACCGGCATCCGCACCAGCAAGCTGGGTGATCGGGGCCGTACGCAACTGCGCCGCTCCACCGTGGGCTATGTCTACCAGTTCCACCATTTGCTGCCCGAGTTTACGGCGCTCGAGAATGTCTCAATGCCCCAGCTGATCGCGGGCAAGAGCCGCGAAGAGGCGGCAGTGCGCTCAATGGAACTGCTGGATCTGCTGGGCGTCAAGCCGCGCGCCAGCCACCGGCCGGCCGAGCTGTCGGGTGGCGAACAGCAGCGTGTCGCCATTGCCCGGGCGGCGGCCAATCACCCCAAGGTTATCCTCGCCGATGAGCCGACCGGCAACCTCGATCCCGACACCAGTGACCTGGTGTTTGAAGCATTGCGCTCGCTGATCCGCAATGAAGGGGCTGCGGCGTTGATCGCCACTCACAACCACGATCTCGCCCGCCGCGCCGACCGCATTGTCACGCTGCGGGGCGGCCTCGTCGTGGACCATACGCTCTAGCCGGAGCCGCTGTCGCGTTCCGCCTCCATCCTCGCATGGTCGGGCAGGGGGCACTCTTTGCTTGCTTTGTACATCTTGAGGCCGTGGGCTTGATCGCCCGCGGCCTCAGGCGTTTTCGCGTGTGGCGTTTATTAGCGGCCCACGCGCGCGGCTCATCAACTCTTAACGATCAGCTAACCAAACAGCAGCAATCCACGCTGTTCGCGCTGTCCACACTAGACAAGAACAAAACGAGAACGTACAAGGAGAGCAGACATAAGGAGACACTGACATGATCACCTTCCTCAAGGATTTGGCCGCGTTCGTCACCCTCGGCGCGTTCACCATCGGTTCGCTCACCTGGATGGATATCGTCTCCCGACTCGTGTGAGGCTTGTTGTGGGCAACGGCGCCGCAATGGGTTCCGCCGCTGCCCGCAGGCTGTCACAAAGACGGCCTAGGAGACGAGCATGAGCGGCCCCGGATTTATTCACCTTCACGTCCATTCTGCCTTTTCCCTGCTGGAAGGCGCGTTGCAGCTTGAGACGATTCTCAAGCTGGCCAAGGAAGACCACCAGCCGGCTTTGGGCATAGCTGACACCAGTAATCTGTTCGGTGCTCTCGAATTTTCCGAGAAGGCCAGCAAGAAGGGCATCCAGCCGCTGATCGGGGTGGAACTACCCATCGACTTTGCGGCCGCCGAAGAGCGCGTCAGCGAGCGCGGGCATATCGCCTGGGCTGGCAAGTCCAGCGTCGTGCTGATGGCGACCAATGAGGTCGGCTACGCCAATCTCTCGCGGCTAGTGTCGCGAGCCTATCTTGAGGGTGAAGGCGGCAGCGCTAGTGCTCAACTTGACTGGCTCAGCCGCGAAGGTCTCGAGGGCGTCATCTGTCTCTCGGGCGGGCCTGAAGGGGCTATCGACATGCCCTTCGCGCTTGGGCAGGACGCCAATGCCTTGGCCCGGCTCGATCGGCTCGCAAATCTGTTTGGCGACCGCTTCTATATCGAGTTGCAGCGCCACGGTCGCCCCGCGGAAGCCGCGGTCGAGCCGCGCCTGATCGACTACGCCTATCGACGGGGCATCCCGCTGGTGGCCACCAATGAGCCATTCTTCAAATCGGCCAAGGAGTTCGAAGCGCACGACGCCCTGCTGGCAATTGCCGGGAGCACGGTGCTGGCGCAAACCGAGCGGCGCAAGCTCTCGGACCAGTATTATTTTAAGACGCGGGCCGAGATGATGGAGTTGTTCTCCGATCTCCCCGAAGCGCTTGATTCCACGGTCGAGATTGCCCGTCGCGTGGCGTTCCGCCCGCGCACTCGCGGCCCCATCCTTCCCAAGTTTGCGGCCGGCTCGCACGCCACCGAAGATGAAGTGGTGGCTGCCGAGGCTGCCGAACTGCGCCGCATCGCTGTCGAAGGTATCGACAAGCGGATCGCCACCAGCGGCATTGCTCCGGGCAAGAGCGAAACGGAATACCGCGAACGCCTCGATTTCGAGCTCTCCATCATCGAGAAGATGAAGTTTCCGGGCTACTTCTTGATCGTGGCTGACTTTATCCAGTGGGCCAAGGCGCACGATATTCCCGTGGGTCCCGGCCGTGGCTCGGGTGCCGGATCGCTCGTGGCTTATGCCACCACCATCACCGATCTCGACCCGCTGCGCTACAATCTGCTGTTCGAACGCTTCCTCAATCCGGAACGCGTGTCCATGCCCGACTTCGATATCGACTTCTGCCAGGACCGGCGCGAAGAAGTCATCGATTATGTGCAGGGCAAGTATGGCGCGAGCCAGGTGGCCCAGATCATCACCTTCGGTACGCTCCAGGCGCGCGCCGTGCTGCGCGACGTCGGCCGTGTGCTTCAGATGCCCTATGGTCAGGTTGACCGCATCTGTAAGCTGGTTCCCGCCAATCCGGCCGACCCCTGGTCGATCGAGCGCACCATGAACGAGGTGCCCCAGTTCAAGCAGATGGCCGAGGAGGACGAAACCGTCGGCCAGCTGGTCGAGATCGCCAAGGCGCTCGAGGGTCTCTTCCGCCACGCCTCAACCCACGCCGCCGGTATCGTCATCGGCGACCGGCCGCTCCAGGAACTGCTGCCGCTTTATCGCGATCCGCGCTCCGACATGCCGGTGACGCAGTACAACCTCAAATGGGTGGAGCCGGCCGGGCTGGTGAAGTTCGACTTCCTCGGACTCAAGACCCTGACCACGATCCGCTATGCCGTCGACATGGTCAAGAACCGTGGCATCGAGCTCGATATTGACGCCATCCCGATCGACGACAAGGCGACCTACAAGCTTTATTCCCGTGGCGACACCTACGGCATCTTCCAGTTTGAATCGCCTGGCATGCGGCGCGCCTTGATGGACCTCAAGCCCGACCGCATCGAAGATCTGATCGCCATGAACGCGCTCTATCGGCCGGGCCCGATGGACAATATCCCGAGCTTCATCGACCGCAAGCACGGACGCGAGGAGGTGGAATATCCCCATCCCAAGCTCAGCGAAGTGCTCGACGAAACCTATGGGATCATCGTCTACCAGGAGCAGGTGATGCAGATCGCCCAGCTCTTGTCGGGCTATTCGCTGGGCGAAGCCGACATGCTGCGGCGCGCCATGGGCAAGAAGATCAAGGCGGAGATGGACAACCAGCGCATCCGCTTCCGCGAGGGGTCGGGGCCGCAGGGAGTCAGCGAAGCGCTGGCCGACCAGATCTTCGACCTGCTGGCCAAGTTCGCCAATTACGGGTTCAACAAGAGCCACGCCGCCGCCTATGCCTGGGTGTCCTATCAGACTGCCTATCTCAAGGAGCATTACCCGCACGAGTTCTACGCCGCCTCGATGACGCTCGACATGGCGCAGACCGACAAACTCTCTGACTTCCGCCGGGAAGCAGGCAAGAAGGGGATCGAAGTGGTTGCCCCTTGCGTAAACAAGTCCGAAGTGGTGTTCGCGGTCAAGAACGACCGCATCCATTACGGTCTGTCGGCGGTCAAGGGCGTGGGTCGAGCCATGGCGGAGCACATCGTCAAGGTACGCGGGGATGAGCCGTTCAAGGATCTGGGTGACTTCGCCCGTCGGGTCGACCCGCGCGTGCTCAACAAGCGTACGCTGGAAACCCTAGTTAATGCCGGGGCCTTCGACGAGCTCGTGCCGCGCCGCGAGGTGGCTTTCGTGGCCATGGACAGCGTGATCGGCACGGCGCAGGCGCTGACGAGCGAGCGCAATGAAGGCCAGTGGAACATGTTCGATTCGGGCGAACCCGAGCCGTTCCGCCTGCCCACCGGTGTGCCGGCCTGGAACTCCACCGAGCGGGCCGATCGGGAACTGTCTGCCATCGGCTTTCACCTCTCGGCGCACCCCCTCGACGCTTATTCCGATTTGTTCGAGAAGCTGCGCGTGCAGCGCTGGGGCGATTTCGAGCGGGCAGTCAAGGACGGGGCATCGGCGGGGCGCCTCGCGGGGACCATTGCCAGCCGTCAGGATCGGCGCACCCGCAAGGGCACTCCGATGATGATCCTGACCCTGTCGGACCAGACCGGCACGTTTGAGTGCATCGCGTTTTCCGAGCAGATCAACGAATTTGGCAGCGTGCTGCAGCCCGGCAAGTCGGTGATCCTGCAGGTGGGCGCCGAAGAGCGCGCGGATGGCGTCAGCCTGCGGCTGCTATCGGCCCAGCCGATCGAAGGGGTGGCCGAAAAGGTCGACCGGCGATTGACCGTGTTTGCGGCCGATGCGCGATGCCTCGGACCCATCAGCGCCCAGCTCAAGCGGGGCGG
>JAQSXP010000088.1 GCA_029256605.1 Devosia sp.
TATTTGCCCGCCTCGATGCGGCTGAGATCGAGCAGCTCGTTGATGAGATTGAGCAGGTGCTGGCCGCTGGCGTGAATGTCGCCGGCATATTCCTTGTATTGCGGCACCTGATGGGGGCCCAGCAATTCGGACTGCAGCACTTCGGAAAAGCCGATGATGGCGTTGAGCGGCGTGCGCAGCTCGTGGCTCATGGTCGCGAGGAACTGCGACTTGGCGATATTGGCCTGCTCGGCATGGCGCCGCGCTTCATCGGACATGTGCCGGGCTTCCTCGAGCTCGCCGATCAGCGTATCTTTTTCCGCCTGGTGGGTGACGGTTTCGAGTTCGGACGCGTGCAGTTGGCGCGCGAGATAAACAAAGAAAACTTCGCCACAGACCGCAACGGCTGCGAGCATGAAGTTGAGCGTGCCGCCCAGCGCGATGAGGTTGATGGAGACGGTCAGCGTCACCGGCAGCGTGCTCATCAAGGTGGCGGGCGGCAGGGTGTGGGTGGCCACGGCATTGGCCGCCACGCTCACCAGCACCATGGCAAACATCACCGGCGTCAGGCTCTCGGGGCTGGCAACCAGGGTGAACAGGGCCAGCAACGACCAGGCGAGACCATAAACGGTCTCGCAGGCCACAAAGCTTGCCGTCCATTGGCCGGCATTGAACTTGGCGGGATCGCTTGCCTTGAAGCGGCGCGCCACCAGCACGATCACGAGGAGGCTGAGCAGCACTGTCCCTGCCCAGAGGGTGGCAAAGAGAGGCGGCACCCAGAAACTGGAGACAAAGGACAGGATGACCACGATGGCGGCCATGGGCAATGCCGCAGCGAGCCGGGCGCTGGCATAGTCATGCAGCAGCTCGAAGTCGAACGCCGCGCGAGTGCCCGAACTGGACGTCAGGCGTTGGCGCGCATCCAGCACGGTCTTTTGTGCGTTGCGCTTGGTGTCACGCCCCATAAGCGAGCGGACGTCAGCGTCGATCGTGGCCCAGGACGGCATTGAACTCTTACTCGGTACTAAGTGATGCGAACCAGAAACGCATTCGCTACGCTCACAGCTGAACACTAGCGATGGCGTAGTTAACGGACGGTGAAGTCCTGAATCGATATCTAAGGCAAAGGCGAGTGTTCGCCGGACGACGCGGCTCGCTTGCGGCAATGGTGATTCTCGCCCTGGTGGCGGTGCTGGCCGCATGGCTCGAGCCCGATCTCCCGCCGGTGGGCGGCGCCGGGCGCGCCAGCGATGGCGACAGCTTGCGCTTGGGCGAGCAACGTGTCCGTTTGCTCGGCCTCGATGCTCCCGAACTCGGCCAGACCTGTCGCCGCGACGGAGCGAACTGGCCCTGCGGACAAGCGGCCCGCGACCGCATGGCGCAATTGCTGCGCTCGGGTGATCTCGACTGCCGCGCCGAAGGCCGGGACAAATATGATCGCTTGCTCGCGCGCTGCAGCATCGGATCCCAGGATCTTGGCGGCCGGATGGTCGCCGAGGGCTGGGCGCTTTCGTCGGGTGACTATGATCGCGAGCAAAGGGCCGCGCAGGCCGCCGGGCTGGGTATCTGGAGCGGCTCCTTCGTGCCCCCGCGCGAATGGCGGGACCAGCAGGATCGTCCCGAGGCGGTCTGGGACTGGTTGCCGTTCTTCTAATCCGCGAGGCCAATCAGTCGTTGGCGCAAGATTATTGCGGCGCTCGCCGGAATGTGGCAGTTAATAACCTAAATCGAGCCGACAAACTGGCTTGAGACGGAATAGGTTTTCGCGGGGGCGAGATGGCGCTGGACAAGATCGATCGTAAAATACTGACCTTGCTGCAGAAAGACGCCACCATGCCGGTCGCTGAAATCGGCCGCAAAGTGGGTCTGTCAACGACCCCATGCTGGCGCCGCATCCAGAAAATGGAAGAAGAAGGCGTGATCAAGCGGCGCGTTGCCGTTCTGGATCCCGTCAAGGTCAATGCTGGGGTCACGGTGTTCGTGTCGGTCAAGACCAATGAGCACAGCGAAGGCTGGCTGCGCAAATTCGCAGCGGTGGTGGAAGATTTCGCCGAGGTGGTCGAGTTCTATCGCATGAGCGGAGACATCGATTATCTCCTGCGCATCGTGGTGCCCGATATTGCCGCCTACGATACCTTCTACAAAAAGCTCATCACCAAGATTGCCTTGACCGATGTGAGCTCGAGCTTTGCCATGGAGCAGATCAAGTACACGACCGCCTTGCCGCTGGACTTCGCCCTCGTTGTCGATGACGATAAATAGCCATGCTGCAGGGGTTCGAACATATCGGCATGACTTCGGGCGATCTTGATCGGACCATCTGGTTCTATTGCGATCTGCTGGGATTGCGCCTGCATCTGCGCAAGCCGGCATCCTCTGGCGAAGTGGCCTTCCTCGATGCCGGCGGCGGCATGCTCGAAATCTTCGCGCCGGCCGAGCCGGTGACCCGAGCCCAGGATGTGCCGCCGCAAACGGCGGGCATGCGCCACATGACCTTTGCCTTGTCCGACATCGACCCGGTGGTGCAACGGCTCGAGGAAGAGGGGCTCGAAATCATCGAGCGTCCACGGCTCGCGCATAACCAAGACGTGTTCAAGCGGGTGGCGTTCTGCCGTGATCCCGATGGGATCATCGTCGAACTCGCGGAACGGGCGGCTAGCCGCCCGTAACCGACATGTGCCGCCCCAGTGCCGGTGCAGGCCGCGCCCGGTCGATCACGAAGTCATGGCCCTTGGGCTTGATCAGCATGGCATGGTCCAGCGCCGCATCAAGCGCTTCAGCACCGCCCTCGCGCAGCGCATCGCGCAGATTAACCTGATCTTCCTGCCCGAGGCAGAGGAATAGCTGGCCTGTCGCGGTCAGGCGGACCCGGTTGCAGCTTTCGCAGAAGTTGTGGCTCATCGGGGTGATGAAGCCCAGAACGCCCCCAGTTTCAGCGACATGCAGATAGCGAGCGGGGCCACCGGTACGCTGGTCGAGCTTGCTCAACGTCCAGCGGCGAGCCAGCCGGTCGCGTAGCTCACGCAGGGGAAGATAGCTGTCGACCCGGTCGAGCCCAACTTCCCCCAGTGGCATGCCTTCGATCAGTGTCAGCCCCATGCCCCGGTCATGCGCCCACTCCATCATGGGCTCGATCTCGTCTTCGTTGACGCCGCGCATCGCCACCATGTTGATCTTGATCTGCAGGCCCGCCGCTTGGGCGGCGTCAATGCCGGCCATCACATCGGCCATCCGGCCGCGGCGAGTGATTTGCGCAAAGCGGTCCGGATCGAGGGTATCGAGGGACACATTAATCCGCCGCATGCCCGCCTTGAAGAGGTCGTCGGCAAAACGGCTGAGCTGACTGCCATTGGTGGTCATGGTCAGCTCTTCAAGGCCATGCTCGAGATGTCGGCCCAGGCTGCGCACCAGATCTAGAATGTCGCGCCGCACCAGGGGCTCGCCGCCCGTCAGGCGCAGCTTGGTGACGCCGCGTTGCACGAACGCCGCGGCAATGGTCTCGATTTCCTCAAAGCTCAGCACTTCCCGCTTGGGCAGGAAGGTCATGTTTTCCGCCATGCAATAAACGCAGCGGAAATCGCACCGGTCCGTGACCGAGATGCGCAAATAGGAAATATGGCGGCCGAAGCGATCAACAAGGGGTCGCGCGACGGAGACGGGGCTGGTCATGGCACTAGCGTAATCGTCTTCGTCGGCAATTCAAAGCCGCGCTCGCCCGAAATTGCTTTGCGCCATCGGCATTGAGCGTGTCGGTGACCTGCTTTGGTCTGGGTTGACAGGGCCCTGCATTGCCCGGCATCACCGCCCAAAAGCAGGGGAATGCGCCAGGTGAGCGATAATCTGAAACGGGAAGCTGCCCGGATGGCCTTGTCGCAGGTCGAGCCCGGCATGCGGCTGGGTCTGGGCACCGGGTCCACTGCATGGCACTTTGTGGACCTCTTGGGGGAAAAGGTCGCCCAAGGTTTTGAGTGCATCTGTGTGCCCACTTCCGAACGCACCGCCGAGCAGGCGCGCGGGCTTGGCATTCCACTCAGCGACCTCGATCAGCTCGACTATCTCGACATCACTGTCGACGGCGCCGACGAGATCGATCCGCGGCTCAACCTTATCAAGGGGGCGGGCGGGGCGCTGCTGCGCGAGAAGATCGTCGCGGCCGCATCCAACAAGATGATCGTGATTGCTGACGTCTCCAAGGTGGTCGAGCAATTGGGCCGCTTTCCGCTGCCCGTGGAGGTCAACGAATTCGGCTTTGGCGCCACGATGCGGGCGCTCAAGGGGGTGCTGCTGGCCCACAGCGCCGAAGGTGAGGCCACGCTGCGCCATGCGGCGGATGGGCAACCCTATCGCACCGATGGCGGTCACCTGATCGTTGATGCTTGTTTTGGCCGCATTTCGACTCCAGAAGCGCTCTCGCGCGATCTCCTTGACATACCAGGGGTGGTGCAGCATGGGCTTTTTCTTAACATGTGCAAAACCGCTTATGTGGCGACGCCGGATGGCGTAAGAACCATGCAGCGCGGGGACTGACCAACACGAGGTTCGATCAGGATGGCATTTTCGACGAAACGGGGTTTGACTGGGCGCGCGCGGGCGCTGCTCGCCGTGACACTCAGCGCCGGGCTGTTTGCCTTTGCCGCTCCTGCCATGGCGCAGGAAGTGCCGCCCGAGCAGTTGGCGCTGGCGCGCAAATATGTGGAGCTGACGGACCGCTCCGCCATTTATGAAGTAACCCTGGTCGAAACCGGCGTGCAGACCATGCGCCAGATCATCCAGCAGAACCCCGAACTGGTGGATGCCACCGACAAGGCCATCTCCAAGATTTTGGAAGAATACAAGGGCCGCAAGGGCGAGCTGATGGATCAGTTTGCCCGCGTTTATGCGGTGCGCTTCACCACCGATGATCTGCAGCAGATCGTGGCCTTCTACGAATCGCCGGTTGGCCAGAAGCTGGCCCAGGCCAATGCGGAGCTGAACACCGATTTGCAGCGCGTGCTCCAGGTGTTCACCAACAATGTGCAGCGCGAGTTCTTCGCCAAGGTGCGCAGCGAATTGCGCGCCAACGGCGTCGAGATCTGATCGGAGCGCTTGTGACCCCGCCCTGTGCGGGGTCTTTTCGTATGCAAAGCGCCGCTCCATATAAGGGTGGCACTTGTGGGGCGTTGCAATGAGCGAAGCATATGATCTGGTCGTGATCGGCGGGGGCTCCGGTGGCGTCCGCGCGGCACGCATGGCGGCCAGCTTTGGCGCCCGTACGGCGATCATCGAGGAGTTCCGCGTCGGCGGCACCTGCGTGATCCGCGGCTGCGTCCCCAAGAAACTCTATGTCTATGCCAGCCGCTTCAGCGAGCTGTTCGACCTGGCGTCAAGTTTTGGCTGGCAGGTGGATGCGTCCTTTGATTGGCCCACGCTCGTGGCTGCCAAGGAAAAGGAAATCAGCCGGCTCGAGCACGCCTACACCACCAATCTGGAAAACCCCGGCGTCGAGGTGATCAAGGATCGCGCGGTGGTGACTGGGCCCAATGGCGTGCATCTGCTGAGGTCCAATCGGGATCTGCAGGCGCGCCATATCCTCGTGGCCACCGGCGGGCAGCCCATTGTTCCCGATATTCCAGGCGCCGAGCTCGCCATCACCTCCAACGAAGTCTTCGACCTGCCGCGCTTGCCCCATTCGATCCTGATTGCAGGCGGCGGCTATATCGCGGTGGAATTTGCCACCATCTTTGCCGGACTTGGCGTCAACACCAGCATCGTTTATCGCGGCGACTGCGTGATGCGCGGCTTTGACGACGACCTGCGGCGCGGCCTTGAGGCCGGACTGCAGGAACGCGGCATCCGGCTGATCTACCAAACCACGATCAAATCGCTGGTGCAGCAGGGCGATGATATCGCCGCGACCTTCAGCGACGGGGTAACGGCGCCTTTTGGCGCGGTGATGTTCGCTGTGGGGCGGCGGCCCAATGTCGAGGGGCTGGGTCTCGAAACGGCAGAGGTCGAGCTGACCGCTGGCGGCGCCATTGCGGTGGACGAATATTCGCGCTCGTCCTGCCCATCCATCTATGCGGTGGGCGATGTGACGGGCCGCGCGGCACTGACGCCCGTCGCGATCCGCGAAGGCTGGTATTTCGCCGAAACGGTGTTCAACAACAATCCCATGGCCGTGGATCATTCCCTGATCCCGACCGCGGTTTTCAGCGAGCCTGAACTCGGCGCCATTGGACTGACCGAGGCTGAGGCTGCGACCCATGGCGACATCGATGTTTATATCGCGCGCTTCCGTCCGATGATGAACAGCCTCTCGACGCGAACCGAGCGCATGATCCTCAAGCTCATCACCGAGGCCAATGGCGGCAAGGTGCTGGGCTGCCACATCCTGGGACCCGGGGCAGGGGAGATGATCCAGCTCGTCGCCATCCCGATGAGCATGGGCGCCAGCAAGGCCGATTTCGATCGGGCGATCGCCGTTCATCCCACCGCGGCCGAGGAACTGGTGACCTTCAAGGGCCCAACC